>DASTGC010000204.1:0-7447 GCA_035719485.1 Novosphingobium sp. | reverse complement strand
CCTGCTCGAAGCGCGGGAGGTGGACGCGGCGACGGGTCCCGGCGTTCTCGCCACGCGTCTCCATGCCGATGGCCAGCACAACGAGCTGCTCTATGTCGATGGTGGGCCATCGACCACGGGCACCGTCGGTAAGTTGCGGATGAAGGGCAAGGAAGTCTTCAAGCACGCGGTGACCAACCTCGCCGATGTGCTGCGCGAGGTGCTCGAGGATGCGCAGCTGCCCGCCGAGCATCTGGACTGGGTCGTGCCCCACCAGGCCAACAAGCGCATCCTTGACGGCACGGCGAAGAAGCTGGGCCTCGATCCCTCGCGCGTCGTCGTCACGGTTGACCGGCATGCCAACACCTCGGCGGCATCGGTGCCGCTGGCGCTCGACGTCGCGGTGAAGGATGGACGGATCAAGCCGGGGCAGCTCGTCATGCTCGAGGCCATGGGTGGTGGATTCACCTGGGGCGCCAGCCTGATCAGGATGTGAGGCTCCTATCCAAAGTAATGGATCTGGCCTTCCGTTGCCCTCAGCGCTGAAAAATTCGGCAAGTTTCCACCATTAACAAGCGATTGCGTTGCCTTTCGGCGAATCGGCGCTAAGCTCTTCGGTGGATTGGGAGTGGTCGCTGGTACTTTTTTGGGGGGAAGGGGCTTCCATGCGTTCTATGAGTACGCTTACTCGTGCTGATCTGGCCGATGCAATCAATCGTCGGATGGGTTTTTCGCGCGCTGAATCGCTCGAGCTGGTCGAATCGATACTGACTCACATGTGCGATGCTCTCGCCGATGGTGAGAACGTCAAGATCTCGGGTTTCGGAACCTTCCTGTTGCGTGACAAGACGGAGCGCATCGGCCGCAATCCTAAGACCGGGGTCGAAGTGCCGATCACCCCGCGCCGCGTGTTGACCTTCCGCGCCAGCCAGATGCTGAAGGATCAGATTTCGGGACTGTAGGGTCCCCAGGATAAGACGTCATGCCGGATAACCTGCCGCCAACGTTGTTCGATTCCGCTCCCGCCAAGGGTTCGGCTGAGAGCGGCGGGAGCGGGGGGGGCGTGGTCCCCGTCTTTTCGGACGGGAAAGCGCCCGATGCGCTGCGCACCATCGGTGAGGTCGCTGCGGCGCTCGGCATCCGCCAGCACGTCCTGCGGTACTGGGAAGAACAGTTTCCCATGTTGCGGCCGCTCAAGCGCAGCGGGTCGCGCCGCTACTATCGCCCTGCCGATGTCGCACTGGTGGAGCGGATTGACCGGCTGGTCCACAAGGAAGGCTATACCCTGCGCGGCGCCCGGTTGGTCCTGCAGGGCCGCGGCGGCGAAGCGGCGGCAGAGCGGGCTCCGGCTGGTCTCACCGCCGCGCCTGTCGCGGCACCACCGGCTCAACTTGTCGAACGGCTGAAAGCCATCCGGGCGCGCCTTGCCGCCGCAGCGGGCTGAGGGCAGCGCTTCAGCTCTCGTTGAGCTTCGGCCCCAGTGCGGGATCGAGGTCGCGCGGCCGCATCAGGTGAACCAGGCGGCCGCACCCGTCGTCGAGGTCGGCCCAGTGCGCAATGTCCAGTTCAAGCACGGCATAGGCCGCAGTCGGGAACTTCTCCTCGACCCGGTCGCGCAGGGGGCTGCTGCCGTCGTCGGGCACCAGGTCGAAAATGAGGTCTTCAAGCCCCGGATTGTGGCCGATTAGCAGGATCCGCCGGGTTGGCTCGGCGATCTCGCGCAGGAGATCGGCGAGGGTGACCGAACTGGCGAGGTAAATCCGCCGGTCCCACTCGATCGGCACCGTCCTCCCGGCCGCCTCGGCGGCCAGCTCGATCGTCTGGGCCGCCCGCGCCGCCGGGGACGAGATCACCCGCTGCCACTTGACCCCGTGCTCGTCGATATGCCGCCCCATGATCGCCGCGCCCTTGCGCCCGCGGTCGTTGAGCGGCCGATCGAAATCGCGTGCCGTCGCGTCGTGCCAATCGGACTTGGCATGGCGAAACAGCCCCAGCATCTTCATCGGTCACCGGCCCCGTCGGCTTGTTCGCGCGGCACAGATTCGCCGCTCGCGCCATGAACCCCGGCGCTCACCCGTTGTAAAGCGGCCTCGAGCGTCAGGCGCAGGATCGGGGTGCCGGGCGGGAAGGCGCTTAGCAGGCGGCTGGGAAAGGCGGCGGAGAGCACGACGAAGTGGCCATGGTCGTCCCGGCTGCGGATGAGCCGCCCGAAGGCCTGGGCCAGCTTCGCCCGGATCAGCCGGTCATCTGCCGCGCTTCCCCCATTTGCCGCCCGTCGCGCCCGGTGGAGAATCGAGGGCTTGGGCCAGGGCACCTGCTCCATCACCACCAACCGGAGGCTCCGCCCCGGCACGTCGACACCGTCGCGCAGGGCATCGGTGCCCAGCAGGCTCGAACGCGGGTCATCGCGGAAGATGTCAACCAGCGTGCCGGTGTCGATCGGATCGACATGCTGCGCGTAGAGCGGCAGCCCGCCGCGCGCGAGCCGGTCGGCAATCCGTCCGTAGACCGCGCGCAGTCGCCGGATCGCCGTGAACAGGCCCAGCGCGCCGCCGCCTGCCGCCTCGATCAGCCGGCCATAGGCGCCCGCCAATGCGGAGATGTCGCCCTTGGGCACGTCGGTAATGATCAGCACCTCGGCCTGGGCCGCATAGTCGAACGGGCTCTCCGCCACGAACATGCGCGCCGCCGCCTCCACGTGACCGGCACCGGTGCGTGCCACCGCCGCGTCCCAGTCCACCTCCCCGCCATTAGCCCGGTCGGTTAGGGTCGCCGAAGTCATCATCACCCCGTGCGCCCCTTCCAGAACCACCCGGGCAAAGGGCTTCATCGGATCGAGCCAGCGCCGGTGCAGGCCCACGTCGAATTCGCGCGCATCGCTGCGGTCCACCGCCAGCCAGTCGACAAATTCCGGGTCGGCCGGACCGCCCAGCCGCTGGAGCAGGGCCTCCCAGGCGGCGATCAGGTCGATCCGCCAGGCCAGCGAATGCCGCGCGCCCTCGATCCGCGCCCGGCCCGCGCCGTCGAGCCAGTCGGGCGGCTCGGTCATGATTGCTTCCAGTCGCGCGCCGAGGCGAACCAGCGGCTGGCGCAGGCTGGTGAGCGCCTCCTGCGCCTTGCCCGCCAGTTCGATGAACTCGCCCGGCAGCTGCGCAGCTTCGGTCTCGAGCCCATAGCCCGCTTCCTGCCCGCCGCTCTCGTCGCGGGCGTGGACCAGCGCGCGCACGCCGGCCAGCAGTTCCTCGATCTCGCCCGAAGGTGCGCCCTCGGCCAGCCGCTGCAACCAGCCCTCGGCGGGAAGGGCTTCCGCTGCCTCGCGAGCGGCGGCAATCGCCTGACCGCCGGCGTCGTCATAGGAGGCGACGTCTGCCAGCCGCGCCGAAAGGCCGCGCCGCCGCCCCTTTGAGCCGCGCTCGGGGCCGATCACCCAGCGCCGCAATTCGATCGCCTCCGATCCGGTCAGCGCCGCGGCAAAGGTCGAATCCGCCGCCTCGAACACGTGATGCCCCTCGTCGAACACGATCCGGCTGGGCCTTTGCGCATGATCGCGGCCACGCGCCGCGTTCACCATCACCAAGGCATGGTTGGCGATGACGAGGTCGGCTTGGGCGCTGGCCCGCGCCGCGCGCTCGATGAAACACTTCCGATAGTGGGGGCAGCCCGCGTAGACGCATTCGCCGCGCCGGTCGGTCAGAGCCGTAATCCCGCGTTGGCGGAAGAGGGTGCCGAGCCACCCCGGAAGATCGCCGCCCACGAGGTCGCCGTCCTGGGTATATGCCGCCCAGCGCGCCACCAGTTGGGCGAGGATCGCGGCCCGCCCGCCGAAGCCGCCTTGCAGCGCGTCTTCCAGGTTGAGCAGGCACAGATAGTTCTCGCGTCCCTTGCGTACGACCACAGGCTGGCTGCCGTCGGCCCGTGCCCCCGGCCAGGCCCGGCGGCTTTCGCGCCGCAACTGTCGTTGCAGCGCCTTGGTGAAGGTTGAAACCCAGACCGTCCCGCCGCTCTGCTCGGCCCAGAGCGAGGCCGGGGCGAGGTAGCCCAGGGTCTTGCCGATGCCCGTTCCGGCCTGCGCCAGCACGAGGTGCGGCTGGCCCTCTCGCTTGCGCGGCGCAAAGGCCTGCGCCGCCTCGCGGGCATAGGCCTGCTGGGTCGGGCGGCTTTCGGCGCCGCTTCCGGTCAAGTGGCCGAGGCGCGCGATGACCGCCTCGCCATCAAGCACGGTCTGCGCCGGCTGGGGGCGTTCTGGCGCTTCGTCCCATTCCGGCAGGCGGGCGAACAGCCACCGCTCCGCGCGCTCTGGCCGCGCCACGTAGCCCGACAGAAGCGTCGCCCAGGTCCAGCGCAGCCGGGCGAGTGTCTGCAACTGGCTCCAGGCCCCCTCGCGCTCGGCCCAGTCAGCCTTGCCGCAGGTCTCCAGCAGCACCCCGGCGGCCTCCAGCAGGAAGGCCGGCACCGCTGCATCGCAATCGGGTTCCTGCAGGCCAAGGGCATGGGCCAGCCCCTTGGGAGTTGGCACCACGAACCGCGCGGGGTGGACGAAGGCAAACAGTTCGAGCAGGTCGAGCCCGGAGAGATCGGGGTAGCCGAGCCGGCTGGCAATCAGCGGGGCATTGAGCAGGACTACCGGCGTATCGGCGGCGGCCACGATCGCCTCGCCCTTTCCGATCGCCCGGGTCTGCCCGCCTTCGCTCAGCCAGCAGCCGCCATGGCTCGCATGCAGCGCGGGAAGGGTTAGGGCCGGCATCTGCCGGTCCATGCCGGGCGCGGAACGAAAAGTAAACACGAGGGGCGGCAAAGCGCTCCTCGCTGCGCCTCCTTACCCCCAGTGCAGCAGGCGCCGCCATAGCGGCCGGTCCGACCAGTCCATCGGCCGGATCGGGCCATAGGTCTGGCGACGAACCGAGGGGTCGAGCGACTGGTGCGGGACCAGCCAGCGGTCAGGACGGGAACTCGAAATAGTGGCCCCCGCTACCGTGGACCGGCTAAGGGTCATGCGTGAAAGGCTCATGGCAGCTCCCCGATGGGAAGGGTAAGGCCGGATGTCCGGGCAGGATCACCCCCTCACGCCAGCCAATGCGCGGAAGTCAGCTAGAGTTCCCGAGGTTTGCGACCGGCCGCCGGCCGTGCTGTCCTACACTGGGCCAAGGCGCTACTGTCGCCACCATGACAGTCGGTCCAATCCCTTGCGCAGCCCCTGTTTTCCGCCAAGCGGAGCGGGGGCTGGCGGGGCGGTGGATTTTTCGTCCTGAACTGTGTCAACTTCGTCAACTTCGGTGGGCACAGGGCCATTTTCCTGAACGAAACGCTTGCGCCCCCGGCTCCCATCCGCAATTGCGCCGCGCATGACTGATGCCGCCCTTTCCTCGCCCGAAATTCTGGCCGCCGCGCAGGTCTCCAAGGCCTGGCCCTTCGAGGAGGCGCGCAAGCTCCTGAAACGTTTTCCGCAGGGCAAGACCGCCAAGGACGGAAAGCTCGCGCCGGTCCTGTTCGAGACCGGCTACGGCCCCTCGGGCCTGCCGCATATCGGCACCTTCCAAGAAGTCCTGCGCACCACCCTCGTCCGCCGCGCCTACGAAGTCCTCTCCGGCGGCGCACCGACCCGGCTGGTCGCCTTCTCGGACGACATGGACGGCTTGCGCAAGGTGCCTGACAACGTCCCCAATCAGGGGCTGCTGGCGGCCCACATCGGCCACCCGCTCAGCCGCATCCCCGATCCTTTCGGCAAGTACGAAAGCTTCGCCCACCACAACAACGCGATGCTGCGCGATTTCCTCGATCGCTTCGGGTTCGACTACGAATTCGTCTCCGCCTCGGATCGCTACAATTCCGGCCAGTTCGACGAGGCGCTCAAGGGCGTGCTGCGCAACTGGCAGGCGATCATGGACATCATGCTCCCCACGCTGCGCGAGGAGCGGCGGCAGACCTATTCGCCCGTCCTCCCCGTCTCGCCCAGGACCGGGCAGGTGCTGCAGGTGCCGGTTACCGTCGTCGACGCCGAGGCCGGCATCGTCCACTTCCACGACCTCGGCGAAGACGTCGAGCACTGCATCCTCGGCGGCCGGTCCAAGCTGCAATGGAAGGTGGACTGGGCCATGCGCTGGGTGGCGCTCGGCGTCGATTACGAGATGTGCGGCAAGGACCTGACCGACTCCGTGCGCGAGAGCGGCAAGATCGCCCGCTCGCTGGGCGGCCGGGCGCCGGAAGGCCTGATCTACGAGCTGTTTCTCGACGAGAACGGCGAGAAGATCTCCAAGTCCAAGGGCAACGGCCTCACCATCGAGCAGTGGCTCACCTACGGCAGCGAGGAAAGCCTCGGCTTCTACCTGTTCCGCGAGCCCAAGAGCGCGAAGAGCCTCCACGTCGGCATCATCCCCCGCGCCGTCGATGAATACTGGCAGTTCCGCGAGAAGCTGTCGGCCCAGCCGGTCGAACAGCAACTCGGCAACCCGGTGTGGCATCTCCTGCGCACCAACGGGGCAGGGAACAATGGGGCCGGCGGGGAAGGGGAGAGCTTGCCCGTAACCTACGGCCTGCTGCTCAACCTCGTCGGCGTCCTCGGCGCCCATACCACGCGCGAGCAGGTCTGGTCCTATCTCGGCAACTATGTCGAGAACGCCGATCCCGCCGCCCACCCGGCGCTCGATGGACTGGTCGACAAGGCGCTGGCCTACAACCGCGACTTCATCGCCCCCACGCTCATCCGTCGCAAGCCCGACGCAAACGAGGCCAGGGCCCTCGCCGCGCTCGACGAGGAACTGGCCGCGATGGACGAAAGCGCCACCGCCGAGGAGCTCCAGAACCTCGTCTACGAGATCGGCAAGGACCCCCACTTCGGCTTCGAAACCTTGCGCGACTGGTTCAAGGCGCTCTACGAAACCCTCCTCGGCTCCAGCCAGGGCCCGCGCATGGGCAGCTTCATCGCGCTCTATGGCGTAGAGAACACCCGGAAACTGATCGCCGAGGCACTCGTTTCGGCTGGGTGAAGCTCGACACCTCGCCCGAAGCCCTCGCGGAAGAACTGCTCGGCCGCCCGCTGGAAGACCTCGACGAGGAAGAACAGCGCGCCCTCTGCCGCGTCGCCTCGACCGACATCGAACTCGACCCGGACGAGGAGGAGTTCAGGAACACCACCTTCGGCGACCGCCTCGCCGACCGGGTCGCCGCGATCGGCGGTTCGTGGGGCTTCATCATCTTCTTCGCGGTGGTCCTGCTCGCCTGGATTCTGATGAACGGGCCGCTCGGCAGGATCGACGGATTCGTCTGGGACCAGTATCCCTACGTGTTCCTCAATCTCGTCCTCTCCACCCTGGCTGCGTTCCAGGCTCCGGTCATCATGATGAGCCAGAACCGCCAGGCCAAGAAGGACCGCATCTCTAACCGCCACGACTACGAGGTGAACCTCAGGACCACGGTCGAGATCCTCCGCCTCCACCGCAAGATCGACCGCCTGTTCAACAAGATGGGCCAG
>DASTGC010000203.1:0-3490 GCA_035719485.1 Novosphingobium sp. | reverse complement strand
TGCGGCTGATGGCAAAGCCGCCCGAAGCTCACGAAGGCGGGCTTGATGGCAAGCCCATTCGCAGCGCCGGGATAACCCCGGCGCCCGCCGTCGCCGGGGGAGAGGCATCATGATCGACCTCACCGTAATCTGGGCCGGAATCATCGGCTTCGCCGTCGTCGCCTACGTTGTCATGGACGGCTTCGATCTGGGCATCGGGATCCTGTTCGGCCTGCTCAAGGTCGGGCCGGAACGCGACATCGCGATGAACTCGATCGCGCCCGTCTGGGACGGCAACGAGACCTGGCTGATCATGGGCGGTGGCGGGCTGCTTGCGGCCTTCCCCTTGGCCTATGCGATCATCCTTCCGGCCCTTTATGCGCCAATGATCGCCATGTTGCTGGCACTGGTCCTGCGGGGCGTGGCCTTCGAGTTCCGCTGGCGCGATTCGCGACACCGGGCGGGATGGGATCTTGCGTTTACCGCCGGATCGGTGGTGGCCGCCCTTGCCCAGGGCATCACGCTAGGCGCCCTGCTCCAGGGGATCGCCGTGGCGGGCCGCGCCTATGCCGGAGGATGGTGGGATTGGCTGACGCCGTTCTCCCTACTTACCGGGTTCGGCCTGATCGTCGGCTATGCCCTGCTCGGGGCCTGCTGGCTGATCTGGAAAACCCACGGCGAGTTGCAGGACCGCGCATTCGCCTTTGCACGACTGGGTGGAATGGCCCTGCTGGCAGTCATCGCCGCCGTCAGCCTGGCGACGCTCGGCCTGGAGGGGCACTATTACCGCAGGTGGCTAGCATTCCCCGGCGTGCTGGCCACTGCGCAGGTGCCGCTGGCCACGCTGCTGGTCACCGTGATGTTCTACCGCGCCTTGCGACTACGCAAAGACGTGCAGCCGTTCGTATGGGCGCTTGCCCTGTTCGGCCTGTCGATCGTCGGGCTGGGCATTTCGATCTGGCCCGACGTCATTCCCGGGCGGGTCACCATCTGGGAAGCCGCTGCGCCGCACCGCAGCCAGGTGTTCATGCTGGCCGGAGCCGTGCTCATGGTCCCCGTCATCCTTGCCTACACCGCCTGGGCTTACTGGGTGTTCCGCGGCAAGGTCGGCAGTGACGGATATCATTGATGCCCCGCCCAACTCCGCGGCAGATCGGCTGGTTCTGGGGGTTGTGGCTGGGCGGTGTGCTGGCCGTGGGCACAGTCTCGGCGCTGCTTCGCCTTGCGCTCGGTTCATAATGACCGGCGTGGCTTCAACCCCGACGGAGCAAATACGACACAACAGGTTCGGCCGCGGATGGCCACGCTGATGCCAAGCGCGGGTCGGTTCCGCACGCAACCGCTGTCCTCTCGCAAGTAGCTGTGGCACTTCCGCCACCTATGAAGAGCCTCGACGCAACCCTTCGAGCCTCGGGGCGACTGGCTCTTGCGCGCCGGATCATCCGCACCAGCGAAATCGGCCTGATCCTGCTCGCCACCCTGGTGGGTGTGGGGGCCGGTCTCGCGGCAGCCGTGATTGGCAGGCTGGCGCGCGTTATGCAGGTTACCCTCTTCGGTCTCGAGGATACCGTCCGGCTCAGCAGCCTGACCGAAATCGCCCCGGTGAGGCTGATCGCCTTGCCGCTCGGCGGGCTGCTGGTCGGTCTCGTCCTGCATCTGACGCGCCGTAGTCGGGCCGCGGTTGACGTTGTTGAAGCCAATGCGCTCCACGGTGGACGGATTCCTGGCCGCGACACCCTGCTAGTCACTGTTCTGACACTGGTTTCCAACGGCTGTGGGGCATCAGTCGGTCTGGAAGCGGCCTATGCCCAAGCGGGCGGAGGCGCTGCCTCAACCCTGGGTCAATGGCTGCGCCTGCGGCGGAGCGATCTGCGCGTGCTGGTTGGGGCCGGCGCCGGCGGGGCGATTGCTGCCGCCTTCGGGGCACCATTGACCGGAGCATTCTACGCCTTCGAGATCGTCATTGGATCGTATACGCCCGCCGCCATAGCGCCCATCGCCGTGGCCGCGATCGCCGCCACCGTGACGGCACGGACCCTGGGCACCACACCCTATCTCATCGTCGCCAGTGGCGGCCATACGATCTTGACGGCCCACTATTTCCTCTTCGCGGCCTTTGGCATCGTCGCCGCGATTGTTGGCATAGCGATCATGCGCGCTGTCTCAATCGCGGAAGGGCTTGCCCGCGCTTCACGCCTGCCTGACTGGCTGCGACCGGCGGCGGGCGGGCTGCTGCTCATGCCGCTCGGCTGGATCAGCCCGCAGGTGCTGTCGGCCGGTCACGGCGCGCTCCACCTGACGCTCGAGAGCGAGGTATCGTTGCAGCTACTCGCCACGATCTTCCTGCTGAAGACGCTCGCCTCCATCGTTTCTCTCGGCAGCGGCTTCAGAGGCGGCCTGTTCTTCGCATCCCTGCTGCTTGGCTCGCTGCTCGGTCAGATTTTCGCGATCACCTGGACCGCATTTCCTTCCACGCTGCCGGTCAACCAGTCCGACGCGGCTCTCGTTGGCATGGCCGCGCTTGCCGTGGCGATCGTCGGCGGCCCCATGACCATGGCCCTGCTGGTGCTTGAGGCAACCCACGACTTCGCCATCACCGCCACGGTGCTCACTGCTGTGCTGTGTTCAAGTGCCGTGGTCCGCGACAGGTTCGGTTATTCCTTCTCGACGTGGCGGCTTCACCTGCGCGGCGAAGTGGTGCGCAGCGCGCGCGACATTGGCTGGATGCGCCAGCTCACGGCTGGTCGGATGATGCGCCAAGCGCCCCCTTCGGCGCCCGCAGACTTACCAGTCGCCGAGTTCCGCTCACGCTTTCCCCTCGGCTCAACCAGCCGAGTCGTGCTGCTTGACAGTGCGGGCCGCTACGCAGGGCTCGTAACCACATCCGCGGCGTTCGATCCCGCGATTGATGCCACTATGTCGGTAGCATCCCTTGCTCAGCTGGTTCGCCACGTGCTTCGCCCTGAGGACACGATCGACGCCATCATGACGCGCTTCGATGAGGCGGAGGCCGACGACCTCGCAGTCGTGGACGAGCAAGGTCATCCGGTGGGCATACTGACCGAAAAGTATGTCCGTCGGCGCTATGCCGGCGAGGCCGACCGCGCGCTGCGTGAAGCTTACGGCGAAGACTGAGCTGCGGATATGCCAACGACAGGTTTCGACGTAAGCAGACACAAGATCCCGCGACTTCGAATGGCGAGAGTTGGGCGACAGTGAACAAGGGGATGGGCCGCGCGGAATGGCCGGTGTTGGCGTAAGCTGGCGGTCCCGGTACTGTCTGGGGACGGCGAAAGTTGGGCGCGAGCGGACATGCGCGCCGCTCCGATAGCCGCCGCACGAACGGCTGCTTACCGCTTATGGCTCTCGATTCCGGAAAGTCAGCAAGGTCCAACTCAGCAGTCATTGCCGAGTGCCCAAGCGGCTCTCATCAACGCGCCAATTAACCCACCCGCCTCTTCTATCCTGGCGACGGTGACACTCAGCGCCTCAGGGTCACTCGCCTGCGCCA
>DASTGC010000202.1:0-10211 GCA_035719485.1 Novosphingobium sp. | reverse complement strand
GGGGATCGACCGCGTGCTGGCGCAGGTCCTGCCGGGCGGCAAGGCGGAGGAGATCCGCCGGCTGCAGGCCGCGGGCGAGGGACCGGTGGCGATGGTGGGCGACGGCGTGAACGACGCGCCGGCGCTGGCGGCGGCCGACGTCGGTATCGCCATGGGCACCGGCACCGACGTGGCGATGGAGAGCGCAGGGGTAACCCTTGTTGGTGGTGACCTTGCCGGCATTGTCCGCGCCCGCCGGCTCAGCCGCGCGGTGATGCGCAATATCCGCCAGAACCTGTTCTTCTCCTTCGTGTTCAACGCGGCCGGCATCCCGATCGCCGCGGGCGCGCTCTACCCTCTGTTCGGGCTGGTGCTGAGCCCGGCCATTGCCGGGGCGGCCATGGCCTTCAGTTCGGTCGCGGTGATCGGCAACGCCCTGCGGCTGCGCTCGGTCCGGCTCTAGCGCGGCCTACCAGAAGGTGCGGAATTGCGCCGCCTCGCGCCGGGCGGCAAGCTGCTGGCGCCGCTGCTCGGGCGTGACCACGGGCGTTTCGGCGGGAAGATAGCGGCGCACGTCGGCCACTTTCACCCGCGTCACCTTCGCTTCGGGCGCATCGCTGGCCCGGTTGAAGCGCATCTGCAGGATGCCCCACTTGTTGTCTTCCTTATCGAGCCAGTTGGGCACGCCCGGATCCTGCTTCGAAACCACCGTGCGAAACACCCGGTCGGCATCGAGCACGGCCTGCTTGTCGTTGATGCTGGATTGCCGGTTCATCCAGTCCACCGTGCAGAACCGGTCGTCGGCGACGAGCATCTGCCAGTAGAAGCACTCGCGCGGCAGCGGGACCTCGACCACCAGCGCCTCGTCGTCGTCGATTTCGTATATGCCGTCGTAGTAGAACTGATTGGGCAGGCCGCCGAGTTGCTGGACCTTCTTCGACAGCTCCAGTCCGTTGGTCGGGTGGTGCTCCTTGTACCACTTCACCAGGTCGGTCATGAACGAGACCATCCCGACGATCCATTCCGGCAATTCCGCCCAGCGCTTCGATACGTCGGTCCAGGTCGCGGTCTCGACCGGGTCCAGCCGCTCGATCGCCATCTTGGAATCCACCTCGTTGCGCCAGTCGGTCGAGCACCGGCGCAGCAGCAGGGCCTCGGTGTCCTGGCGCAGTTCCCACCAGTCGCCCTCGTAGCCTTCGGGCCGCTTCCCGCTGAGGATCACGCTGAAGTAGCCGTCCTCGGCCAGGGTCAGCTGGTCGAGATCGTTCGTCACCGGCTTCGAATTCGTCTGCTTGCCCATATCCGGCCAGATCCGGTGGTTCACCTGGGAAATTTCGGTGAACCGGTTGGTGCCGCGCAGTCCGGAAATCCTGTAGACCCCGTCGGGATCGACCTCGCTCCAGCCATAGAGGTAATCCGGGTTGGGGCCGCCTTGGTTGAAGGCGATGTTCCAGTAAGGCGCGAAGACGGGCCGCTTGGGGTCCATGAACACGTGGCCGAGGTAGCCGTTTGACAGCATCGCGAGGCCGAGGGTCCACTGGTCCTGCTTTTCCTCCTCGCTCATGTTCGGCCGCGCCCAGTTGTCCAGCAGCCGCTGGCCCACTGGCAGCAGCGCCTTGATCTGATCTTCCCATCCCGGAAGGCTGCCGGGGGCGAGCGGGGCGGTCGTACGGATGGGTATGCTGGTCATTCGTGGCACCTTTCCTGGGCGCAGGGTTTTGTCGCACGGGCGATGGTCACGGCGAATCCTGCTGCTCACGAGAGCCTATGGAGTTAATCTTGGTCTAGCAATCGATAGATGCAGGGCTGGTCTGCCTGCGCCAGCATCAGAACGCCCTGCTGATCTGGGCGCTGAAGCGCAGCCGGCCGGTCGGGCCGAAGACGGGGTAGTTGGTCGCGGCCAGCCCCATCCCGAAGGTGAAGGGCCCGATTGTGCGGCTCGCCCGCAGGCTCCAGTCCTCATAGGAGATCAGGCTGGTGTCGGGATCGGACAGGTCATGCGGGATCAGCGAGAGGCCGCCATGGGCTTCGAGGTTCCACTCGCGGATTGTCGCCAGCCGGGCATTGAGCTCGAGGTAATAGGTGGTGCGCCCATCGACGAGGTAGTCGGGTGAGACATAGGCCCGCAGGTGGGCCCGGCGCAGGTTCACCCCGGCATAGAGCTCGGTATAGCGGCGGCGATAGGCATCGTCATAGAGCTGGCCGTACTCGCGGTGGATCGCGCCCAGTTCGAGCGAGGCGCTGCCGCCAAGGCCGAAGGCCACGCCGGCGTACTGGTTGCTTACCGTCAGCCGCGGGCTCTCGCTCCCGGCGGCGAAGCTCGCATCGGCTCCGGCGAACAGACCGTGAGGCAGGTCGGCACTGACGGCCAGCGTGATGCCCGGATCGTCGTCGCTGATGGTCTCGCCGCGAAACAGCTGGTTGGTGGAAACAGTGATGTTCGCTGCAACCTGCGCACTTGCCGCACTTGCCCCGGCCATCAGTCCGGCGAACGCGGCAAGCCCTGTCAGGAGTGGGCGGAGCGCCCGCTCAGCGCG
Organism: Novosphingobium sp.; assembly: GCA_035719485.1. Classification (GTDB taxonomy): domain Bacteria; phylum Pseudomonadota; class Alphaproteobacteria; order Sphingomonadales; family Sphingomonadaceae; genus Novosphingobium. The sequence continues at coordinate 7,695 of DASTGC010000202.1, read as the reverse complement.
CGCAGGCCACCCGATCGAGGCGCGAAACTCGCGCAATCGCGGCGCAGGCGTCGAGCGTGCCATGGGGGCCGAGCAGGGCGTCAGGAGAGCTGTGGTTGCCGGTCAGCTGCCGGAGCAGGGCAACCAGCCCGCTGACGTGGGCCGCAGCATAGGAACTGCCGCTGACAAGATCCCATTTTCCCTCCGGCTGTGTCGTCAAAACGTCGAGACCCGGGGCCTTGTAGGCGTTGAGCGAGCGGTCTGACAAGCGCTCGTCGCCGACCGAGACGACGCCCGGAAGGAAGGCGGGGAAGCTCGCAGGCGGATTCTGCTGATCGATTGCAGCGACCACTACCGCGCCCCGCGCGGTGGCAAGCGCCACGAGGCGAGTGATGAGGGGATCGTGCGGGCCGGTGAGGCTCATGTTCATCACCCCGGCGCCGTGCTCGATCGCATAGGTGAGAGCCCGGGCGAGGGTCAGGCTGTCGCAGACCGTGGCCCCGCCGCGGCCCCGCTCCCAGCAGGCGCGCAGGGCAAGGATGCGGGCGCCTGGCGCAACCCCGGCGATTCCTTGCGCATTGTTGGAGCGCGCGGCGATGATCCCGGCCACCCCGGTGCCATGGCGCTCGGCCTCGGGATGGCCCGGCACGAAGTCAACCGCGCCGGCGAACTGCCCGGCGAGGTCGGGATGAGCGGTATCGATATGGCTGTCGATCACCGCGACGGTCACTCCGCGCCCGGTGGCGACCGAGTGGAGGCGGGCGAGGTGCCAAAGCGAAGCGGCCGGCTGCGCGGAAAACAGCCGGTCGTTATAGCTGACGGCAGGGGCGGGAGCGCCCTCAGGCGGCCGCGACTCGAGCATTTCGAACTCGTTGAGCGGCTGCGACCAGGAAACGCCGGGAACGGCAGACAGCTCGCGCACCACAGCCTCGATCGTGCGTTCGTCACGGATCTCGAGGATGATGCAGTCCACCCCGATCAGCGGCATCGGCCAGGAATCAACCACTTCAAGGCGGTGTTCGCGGGCAATCTTGCGGGCCAGGCGCAGGCGCGCCTTGTCACCCATGGCATCGCCATAGCCGCCGCCATAGTCGCTGCCGGAGCGATAATGGTCGGGCCCGAGGTCAAGCATCATCATCACCCGGCGCGGTGCGGATTCGCTGGCGGCGGGGACGACCTCGGCACGCACCGGGCCGGCGCGCAATGCCAGGACAGCAACCATGATCGCTGCCAGCAGGGCCAGCAGCGGGGCTGGGGCGAAGGGCCGGACCAAGCGCCGGGTCACGGCCGGCTTCCGTCGAGCGGTTCTGCCAGGACCACTCCCGGCGTGGTGCGCAGACGGGCGAGGACTGCATCGCGCCGCGCCGGATCGATCGCGAGGCGCGCGGTCCCCGCGGCCGAGGGCGCGCCGACCAGACTGGCGCCCGCGGCGCGGGTGAGGGCCGAGGCCTGGGCAGCATCGATGCTGGGGGCGAAGCGGACCAGCGCATTGGCGGCAGGGGCGGCGCGGCTGGCATCGCCCAGCACGCGGTAATCGGCGGAAGCTTCGGGCGCGGCGGGCTGTTGCTGTTGGCCAAGTGCGAACGTGACGCCAAGGCCCAGGCCCGAGATCAGGAGCAGCTGCGCCGCGATGCGGCCGAAGCCCGCGAACCGTGCAGGACGAGCCGGAGCAGGCGCACTACGCGCCGCCCGGACCGAGGCAAGCTCGATGACTTCGGCCGCGCGAGCCGGCGTGGCAAGGCCGAGGCGGGCGTACAGTTCGGCAGGAACTTCCTCCTCCTCGGGCACGGCGGCGCGAACCAGTTCGTCCATCCGGCGCAGCCGGGCCGCGCGGGCGGCGATATCTTCGTTGCGGGCAGCAAGATCGGCCATTTTCGCAATTCCATCTGCATCCAGTCCGCCATCGATCCAGGCGGACAGCTGTTCGTCTGCGGGCAGGTCCTGCCCCTTGTTGCGATCCTCGGCGTTCATGCCGCCACCATCCTTTCCGGGCCTCGCCGGACGAAGGCCTCGACGAACTGGCGCGCTCGCGAGACGCGGCTCATCACCGTGCCGATCGGTACCTCGAGCAGGTCCGCCGCCTCGCGGTAGGAGCGCCCGTCGATCACCACCGTCGCCATGACCTCGCGCAGGTGGGCCGGCATGGCGGCAAGCGCCGCGCGGGCTGCGTCCAGTTCCGAGCGGAACTCGAGCATGGCCAGCTGGTCCTCGCCCGGCAGGTCATGGGCCTCGTCGATCTCGACCTGCGGGCCGCGCACCTTCTCGGCCCGGAGGCGATCGATGTTGGCATTGCTCGCGATCTTCATCACCCAGTTCTCCAGGTTCGTCCCCGGCTCCCATTGGTCGTGTCGCGCCAGCGCCCGTTCCACCGCGATCTGCAACAGGTCGTCGCCGAGGTCGCGGTTGCCCGCAAGGCCGTGGCAGAACCGCCGCAGGCGCGGCAGCATGGCCACGATCCGCGCCTGGAACCCCGCCCCCGCGCCACGGGAATCAGCAGTGTTGCCGGCACTCGTCATCGAACCTCCACCAGCCTCAACGGGCTGTGCAGGCATTTATTCCATGCCGATTTACCATGTCCCATTTCGGGATGCCCCAGAGCGAACGGTCCAGTAATGACTTCATCTCACGGCAGCGGCAAGCGATTGCAGGTGAAGGTACCGCAACCCGGCCGAGCTAGGGGCTGGGGGTGGCCGGGTCGCGGATTTGCAGGTCCGGTCAGAGCACGAAGTCCCCCTGGGCAAGCGCCACGTTGCCGGCCAGGTCGATCCACAGCTCCGCCGTGGAGGTATTGCCGTCGGTGTCGCCGAGCACGTGGGTGGTGTTGGTCGCCGCGTCGTAGGTGAACCACACGCCGAAGGACTGCGCGCTGGTGCCGCCCCACAGGAAGGCGTCGTTCTTGTTGGTCGAAGGGATCGGATCGATCGCCGACAGGTCGATCCGGTCGTTGAGGTGGCTGAAGTCGAGGATGGTGTCGTGCGCCGCCTGGGTCGAATCCGCGGTCGCGGTATAGACGAACAGGTCGCGGCCCAGCCCGCCGGTGAGCCGGTCAGCGCCGAGCCCGCCGGTGATCCGGTCGTCGCCCGCGCCGCCGTCGATCGCGTTGACGCCGGCATTGCCCGACAGCGTATCGGCCGAGGCCGAGCCCACGAGGTTCTCGATGTTGATGAGCGTGTCCTTGCCCCAGCCGCCGGTGTTCTGCTGGGTGGTCAGCGAAAGGTTGACCACGACTGCTCCGGTGGCGCTGGCGTAGGAGGCGGTGTCGATCCCGGTGCCGCCGTCCATCACATCGTCGCCGGCGCCGCCGTCGAGCGTGTCGTTACCGTCGCCGCCGAGCAGGCGGTCGTTGCCGGCCAGCCCGAACAACTGGTCGTTGCCGAGGCTGCCTGTCAGCGTATCGGCTGCGGCAGTGCCGGTCAGCGTTCCGCCCGCAGTGATCTCGTCGACCCCGGTGATGCCGATGGTGATGGTCTGGGCCGTGCCGTCGGCGGCATGGACCACGACGCTGTCGCCGAGGAACTGCCCGGCAGACAGGCCGTCGACCGTGGGATTGGCATTGTCGAGCGTGTAGGTCCAGGTCCCCGCCGCCGTCAGCGCCAGCGAGCCGTAGGTCCCGGCGAAGGTGCCTGCGGCGAAGCTTGCCGGGCTATCCACGTCGCTGATCGTCAACGCGCCGGAAACCTGCGAGACGCCGCCGGTGGTGGCGGCCTCAGTCACCGTGCCGGTGGTGGCCCCGCCGATCACCGCCGCGTCGTTGACGCCGGTGACCTTGACGGTGATCGCCTGGGTCGCATCGCCGTGGATAGACTGGACGGTGAGCGTCTCGGTCACCACCTGGCCCCCCGCCAGCGCCTGGGTGGCGGCACGGGAGTTGTCGAGGGTGTAGGTCCAGGCCCCCGTGGCCGCGTCGAAGGCGAAGCTGCCGTAGGTGCCGGCGAGGCTGGCGGGCACCGCGAACACTGCCTCGCCCGCGTCGGGATCGGCAATGGAGAGTTTGCCCGAGACGAGCGCGGTGGAATCCTCGGTGGCGGCGCCGGTGGCGCTGCCGGTGATGACCGCCGCGTCGTCCGCGCCGGTGACGGTCACGGTGATCGCCTGTGACGCCGTCCCGTCGCGCGAGGTGACGGTCAGCGTCTCGGTGGCGACCACCCCGGCGCCAAGCGCCTGGGTCGCGGCGCGGGCGTTGTCGAGAGTATAGGTCCAAGCCCCCGTTGCCGCATCGAAGCCGAAGTTGCCGTAGGTTCCGGCAAGGCTTGCCGGCGTGGCGAAGACCGCCTCGCCGCTGTCCGGATCGGTCACGGTCAGCGTCCCCGCTGTCGTTGGCGTGCCGGGCAGGGCATTGGCCAGGCCGCCGGCCTCGGTCACCGCTCCCGCGGCGCTGCCGGAGATCGTCGCCGCGTCGTTGGCGCCAGTCACCGTGACCATCACGGTCTGGCTGGCACTGCCGTCGAGCGAGGTGAGGGTAAGGCTCTCGGTTGCCGTGGCCCCGCCACCCAGCGCGGTGAAGGCTGCACCGGCGCTATCCAGCGCATAGGTCCAGGTACCGGTCGCCGGATCGAATGTGAAGCTGCCGTAGCTGCCGGCGAGCGCCGCCGGATCGAGCGCCGCGAAGGTCGCCTCCCCGGCATCGCCGTCGGTTACAACCAGCGTCCCCGAAGCTGCCCCCGTGACCGCGTCGACCGCGCCGGTCGCGGTGCCGGAAATCGCGGCGAGCGAACTCGTCCCGGTAATAGTCACCGTGACCGTCTCGCTGGCCGTCCCGTCGAGAGAGGTGACCGTGAGGCTCTCGGTCACCAGCTGGCCCGGCGCGAGCGCCTGGGTCACGGCCCGTGCGCTATCGACGGTGTAGGTCCAGGCGCCAGTGGCGGCGTTGAAGGCGAAATCGCCGTAAGTCCCGGCAAGGGCGGCAGCGCTGGCTGGCTGGAACACCGCTTCACCGGTGTCGACATCGGCCACGGTCACCACGCCCGAAGCCGTGCCGCCGCTTTCCAGCACGGCCCCGGACACAACACCGCCCACCGTGGCGGCATCGTTTACCGCCGCGAGGTTGAGCGAGAGCGTCGCCGCAGTTGTCGCGCCGAGCGCGTCGGCCACGGTGTAGGAAAGGACCAGCGTGCCGTTGTAGTTGGCAGCGGGCTGCACGGTGTAGGTGCCGTCGCCGTTGTCGGTGACCGTCGCGTGATCGGCGGTAACGGTTCCGAGCGAGAGCGCATCGCCATTGGGGTCGGTGTAACCGGCAAGCAGATCGGTTGCAGTGACGGTGTAGACAGTGTCCTCCGTGCCATCGGCGAGCACGGCTGGCGCGCCGGTCAGCGCCGGGGCGTCGTTGCCATTGGTCACCGTGATCGCCAGGGCCTGGTCGGTGGCCAGCAATCCGTCGCTGGCGGTCACGACCACGTCATAGACATTGTCGCCATCGGCATCGCCCGGCGTGGCGAAGAGCGGCGCGGCCTTGAACGAGAGCGCGCCGGTCGCCGGATCGATCGCGAACAGCGCGGCATCGGCCCCGCCGGTGATCGCATAGGTGAGGACCGTCGCGTAGTCCGGGTCGGTGGCGACGACCGTGGTGACCGCCACGGTGTTTTCGACCAGGCTCAGCGCTGCCGTCGCCGCGCCGCCGTCCGAGGTGATTACCGGCGCCGCGTCGCCGACCAGCGGCGTGCCGTTGGCCATGTAGGTCACCGCACCGAACTGCAGGTATTCGATCGAGTCGAGCACGTCGGTGCCTTCGCCCTTGATCGTCACCGTGCCGTCGGGGTTGTGGGTGATGGTGTAGCTGGTGATCGCGCCGGAATAGGTCGCGGTGTCGTTGCCGTCGCCGCCGTGGAGCGTGTCATTGCCCGCGCCGCCGGTCAGCGTGTCGTTGCCGCCGTTACCGGTCAGCACGTTGTCGCCGATATTGCCGATCAGCCGGTCGTCGCCCGCGCCGCCGATCGCGTCGGCGATGTGGGTGGTGGTCGCCGTGGTCAGGCCGGTGGTGATCGCCGAGACGATGTTTGAGCTGTTGGCGCTGAGGGTGACGACCGTGCCGCGGCCGAGCGCATCGGCCAGCGCCTGGTAGGTCGCCTCCAGCCCGGGGACCACGGCGAAGACCGGGATGATGTTGGCCGACGCCAGCACCGACGCGAGCTGGGCCAGCTCCGGATAGTTCTCCATGATTCCGCCATCGTTGATGATGGCGTTGCCGTTGTTGGCGACGGTGATCCCTTGGGCCGTGCCGTCGGCCGCGGTGTGGAACGGGGCGTCGGTGAACAGGACGGCGAAGCGGGCCGAATTGGTCTGGTAGCCGACCTCCCCTCCGGCGCGGACGGCGAGTTGGAGCAGGGCCTCGAGCTGGGCTTCGGGCAGGTCCGCGCCGCCGGTGGCGATGAAGCCGGAATAGGCGCCGGTCAGGGTGCTTGCCGTGGCGCCGATAGCGAGGTCGGTCTTGTAGACATAGTCGCCGGCCCCACCGAAGGTGCCCCAGACCTTGTCGCGGAACGAGGAGACGCCGAAGGCCGCACCGCCCGAGATCCCCTGCAGCGCCGCCACGATCTGCGGCACCAGCAGGCGGACATTGGCGATATCGTCGGCAAAGGAGCCGGTCAGGTCCTGGAGGAACTGGACGTTGAGCGCCCCGGTGACGACCCCGCCGGTGCCGTAATAGACATTGTGGCCCTCGATCTCGGTCTGGGTCTCGCCCGAGAGGTCGATGTAGGAATTGCCGTAGGCCTCGCTGGCGTCGATCGTGTCGTGGCCCTGGAAGTCCTCGATGTGGGCCTCGCCGCCGTGGACCTTGTAGACGTCGTCGCCCGCGCCGCCGACGAGGGTGTCCACCCCCGAGTTGGAATGGAGCACGTCGTTGCCGGTGTCGCCGGTGAGCGTGTTGTTGGCGGCATTGCCGGTAAGGCTGTGGCCACTGCCGACGAGCTTCACGTTCTCGATGTTGTCGGCCAGCACCCAGTCGGTGGAAACGACCACCGTATCCACGCCGCCATCGGCCTGTTCGATCACCACGTCGCCCGCATCGCGGATGAAATAGGTGTCGTTCCCCGCGCCGCCATCCATCGTGTCGGCGCCCGCGCCGCCATCCAGGGTGTCGTTGCCGAGCCCGCCTTCGAGCAGGTCGTTGCCGGCATTGCCAAGGAGCAGGTTGTCGCCGTCATTGCCCGTGCCATGGTGGGCATCGCCGGTGAGGGCGAGGGCTTCGACATTGGCGATGCCGGCGAGCGAGAAGTCGATCGAGGACACGACTGTGTCGGTGCCGCCGGTCGCGGTCTCGACAATCGTGTCGGTCAGGCTGTGGACCACATAGGTGTCATTGCCGTCGCCGCCGACCAGTGTGTCGAGCCCGCCCCCGCCGTCGAGCACGTCGTTGCCCGCGCCGCCGGTGATGACATTGTCGCCGCTGTTGCCGGTGGCGTGGTGCGCCGCGCCGGCCAGCGTCAGGTTCTCGATGGTCGAGCCTTCGGTCAGCTTGTAGTCGAACGAGGCGATGACCGTGTCGGTGCCGCCGTTCGCGGCTTCGACGATGACGTCGCCGGCATTGTCCACCTTGTAGGTGTCGTCGCCGAGGCCGCCCGCCAAGGTGTCCGCGCCTGCGCCGCCATCGATTGTGTCGGCGCCGTCGGTGCCGGTGATCGTGTTGGCCAGCGCATTGCCGGTGCCGACATGGGCCGAGCCGGTGAGCACGAGGTTCTCGACCTCGGCCGCAAGGGTCGTGTCGACCGAGGCGATGAC
>DASTGC010000201.1:0-3190 GCA_035719485.1 Novosphingobium sp. | reverse complement strand
AGGCCGAGTTCAAGCGCGCGGGCGATATTTCCGTGGCCCGGCAGACGCTGGCCGAGGAACCTCCCGCCGCAGAGCCGCCGGCTTCGGCAGCTGCTTCGCCGGTAACACCGGCTACTTCGGCGGCCGGGGCAACCGCCAAGCGGTCCCCGAGCCGCCTGCCACTGATCGGGGGCGTGGCGGCGCTGGCTGTCGCGGCGATCGCGGGAGGCGTGTGGCTGTCGGGGCACTCGCAGGGGGACAAGGCGCCCGTGCAAGCGGAGGCGCCCGGCGCGGCCGCATTGGCCGGCGCTGCACCGGGTACCACCGCCGCCTTGCCCGCGCCCGGAGCACCCGCTGGCCTTCCCGCCGACCTGCAGGCGCTCGTCGCCCAGGCCCGCCAGGGCAATGCCCCTGCCGCGGCCGTGCAGGCTCTGGCCGGGGCCGCCGCCTCGGGGCCTCAGGGGCCTGCGGCCGTGATCCAGGCAAGCCGCAGCTTCGCCGGTATCCTGCGCGCAGATGTCGAACAGCGCTCGCAGCAACTCGCCGCCAAGCGCCCTTGGGCCGACCCGCGCCGGGCGGGCGCGGCCAGTGGGCAAGGGGCCGATCAGGTGCGGCTGCAGGCACGGCTCGTCCAGGCCCGCGCCGGGCTCGGCTCAGCCGCTGCCGGCCTGGCCGCGATGACCGAGCCCACGGCAGCACTCGCCGGGGCCCGTCAGGCGCTGGCCCAGTGGCAGGATTTCGCCGGGCTCCAGTTCCGAGCGAGCCGCATTGAAGCGGCTTCCGCCAAGCCGGCGCTCGCCGCCGAACCGGTCAGCGCCGAGGCCCAGCCGGAACCGGCCAAGCCCGCTGCCGCAGGCAAGGGCGCGCCCGCGGGCAAGGCGGCGGAACTGGCGGCGATCATCGCCGAGTGCCAGCCCTTGGCCAACCAGGTCATCGCCGCGGGACGGTCTGCCCGCCCGAACTCCTCGAACGAGAAAGACCGCCAGAACGCCCGCGTGCTCGAGCAGAACGTGACCACCGCGCGCAACTACATGACCTATCTGCGCACGCTTTCCAGCGCCATGAGCGGAGCGAAGGACGCGCGCGAGGCCGATCGGCTGATTGCCCAGGCCGAACAGACCAAGCGCTACCTGCTGGTCCTGCTATCGCGCTCGACCACGGCGGCGCACTGAGGCCCGCGGGGCCTCGCCACCGTTCACGCCAGGGCAAAAGCCAGGTCGAGCCGGTTGAAGGCGCCGTCGCGCGCGTAGTGCGCCGATTGCGTCAGGCGCTTGATCAGGGGGATGCCCTGGCCACCGATGGTCGCCTCGCCCAGCGTGGTGAAGGGAGCTGGCTCGGCGGTGGCAAGCGGATCGAAGGCGGGGCCATTGTCGCCCACCGTCAGGTGCAGGGCGCCGCCGGTGCATTCGGCCTGTAGCGTGATCCGGTCCGCACCGTGGCCGTGGCGCACAACATTGCTGACCACCTCTTCCAGCACGACCTCGATTCGGTTCAGCACCCTGTCAGCGATATCGGATCCGCGGAGAAAATCCTGCAGCGCCAGCCGGGCCTCCTCGACAGACGCGAGGGCAACAGGGAACACGGCGGACCAGGCGTCAGACGACAGGGGGCACGGCTCCACGATGCCCCCGGGTCAGGCCGCGACGACTGCCAGGGCATCGGCCTCGGTCGGCGCGACCGGGATGATCGTCGACAGGGCGGTGGTCTCGATGATGTCCATGATCGCGTCCGAGGCCCCGTAGAGCACGAACTTCGCGCCCTGCCGGCTCAGCGCCCGGGCGGCGCTCAGCAGCATCCTGATGCCGAGCGAGGCCATGAACGAGACCTCCGAGAGGTCGACGATGGTATTCTGGCCCTTGGGGACAATCCCCGCGATGAAGCTCACTTCAAGGCGGTCGACGCTCGACGTGTCGAGCCTGCCCGAAAGCGCGGCCTTGGTGACGCCCGAGAGGTCGGTAATGGCTAGGGACATTGTGTGCTCCGCAAAATCAGTCGAAATGGAAGGCGACGAGCGAGAAGTCGTCGTCGAAGGTCCGGGAGCCGGTTTCCCGGCATACCGCCTCGAACAGCCGCTGCGGCTCCGCAACCCCGGGACGAGGCGGGGCGAGGATGTGCTTGACAAAATCCTCCACGCCCCACTCCTGCCCGTCCTTGTCGACCACTTCGAACACGCCGTCGCTGAACAGGTAGAGGCAGGCCGATGACGGTACCGTGACAGTCGCCTGGATGAACGGCATCGCCGGCATGGCGCCGATCATCAGGTTGCGCGTCTTGAGGGGGACGGCGATCTTGCGTTCGGGCGTGACCATGTAGGCGGGGTGATGGCCGCCAGAGGCATAGGTCAACTCGCGGGTGCGGGAATCGAACACGCCGTACCAGATGGTGAAGTAGAGCCCGTCGTGGTCCTCCATCTGGAACAGCTCGTTGAGCGTGCTCAGCACCAGTTCGGGCCGGCCCATGTCGGTGTTGGGAAGCGAGCGCTGGCGCAGCTGGTTGGTGATCGCCACGGCATGCAGCGCCGCTCCGGCGCCGTGGCCAGCCACGTCGATCAGGTAGGCAATGAACTGGTGCTCGTTGAGCCGGCCGTAGCCGAAGGTGTCGCCGCCCAGTTTGGCTGAGGGCTGGTAGACCCATTCGGTCCGGATCGGCCCGCCGTCCTGCGGCGGCGGCAGCAGCGCGCGGACATAGGATGCCGCCCGCTGGAGATCGCGATCGCCTTCCTCGCTCTGCTCGAACTCGTCGCGCGTGCGCCATTCGTGCTTGAGTGTGCGCTTGCCCACCTGGAGCACCGAGCCGACCGGGACCGGGGTCGGCCCGGTCACCCGCACGCCGTCGACGAAAGTGCCATTAGTGGAATTGAGATCGGCCACCATCAACTCGTCGCCGTTCAGCGTCACGAAGCAGTGCGAGCGGGAGATTTCGGAGTCGGCAATGACGAAATCGGAAGGTTCGGTGCGCCCAATCTTCACACCCATTGGGGTGACGACCTGGCGCTTCTCGACCATCAATCCGGCAATCAACTCAAGGCAATGCAGCCGATCGCTGGTAACTAGGTCAATTAACCGCGCGCGTGTGACGATCTGGGTCTGTTCGACTTCCCCCACCGTACGACTCCCTGAGCCGGGCAAAGGCCCCCGTTTGCCCCGGTTTATGATACCCCAACTCGATTCATTCGCAAGCGCAACAGCCTATTGGGTGACGCCTGCCCTCG
>DASTGC010000200.1:0-7602 GCA_035719485.1 Novosphingobium sp. | reverse complement strand
GGCGCTGCGCTTTGCCGCCTGGCGTCAGCGAAACGGGACCGACGTGCCCGCCTGAGGGACGGCTGGCGACGCGTATCACCGCGCGGCAGGACGCCCCGCCCCGCTCTACCGGGGTCTTCCTCGCGTCTCCTGACTCACCTGCCCGACACAATCGTGCGTCTTCGCCCGAAGGCGCGGGTTCACTCCCAGACCCAATCGTCGCGCGGGATGCCCAGCAAGGTCAGCACGCTGGTCAGGTCCCCCCGGTCCACCCAGCCATCCGCCGCCGCCCGCGCCTTCGGCTTCGCGTAGTACGCCAACCCATAGGTCGCCGCCTGGATCATCGGGATGTCGTTGGCCCCGTCCCCGGTGGCCAGGCTCACCGCATGGGCGCCGAGGCGCGCCATTTCCTCGATCAGCACGGTCTTCTTGACCCCGCTGTCGGTGATACCGCCTACGAGCCCGCCGGTCAGCTTGCCGGCATGGACAGCGAGCCGGTTGGCGACGACGCGCTCGAAGCCGAGCTGCTCGGCCACCGGATCGGCAAACTGGTGGAACCCACCAGTCACCAGCACGGTAAAGCAACCCTTGGCCTTCAGTGTCGCCACGAGGGTCCGCGCCCCCGGCATCGGCGCAATCCGTTCAGCAAGGCACTGGGCGATGGCCTCTTCCCGCAGGTCCTTGAGCAGGGCCACGCGCTCGGTCAGGGCGGACGCGAAATCGAGCTCACCCTGCATGGCACGTTCGGTGATCGCAGCGATCTGCGGTTTGATCCCGGCAAAATCGGCCAGTTCGTCGATGCATTCGGCGGCGATCATGGTCGAATCCATATCGGAGACGAACAGGTGCGGGACCTCGATCGGACGGTCGCTCAGCAGCATGTCCGACGGCTGGAAGCATTCATCCAGCACAGCGCGGACCGCCGTGGGGCTGCCATGGGGGAGTTGCAGCTCAATCGCGTCTTCACCGCTGGTCACCGTCTCGGCCATCGCGATGGCGATGCCTTGTCCGTCCAGCAGGGCACGCGCTCGGTCGAGATGTTCCGCAAGTGTCGAAGTGTCTGCTATCAGCCGCGCGATGAGCACCGATGAATCCCTTGTCCGTGACAGCAAGCTACCGCCGGTCGCGCTCATTGCAGGGCCGACCGCGAGCGGCAAGAGCGATCTCGCCGTGCGGCTGGCCCTGGCAGTCGAAGCGCGGGGCAGCAAGGGCGTGGTGATCAATGCCGACAGTGCGCAGGTCTATGCCGATCTCGCCGTGCTCAGCGCCCGCCCCACGACGGCAGAGATGCACGGCGTGCCCCATCGCCTTTTCGGCGCCTGGGACGGCGCGCAAGCCTGCTCCGCGGCCGACTGGGCCGAGGCCGCCCGGCGGGAGATTGCCGCTGCCCATTGCGCCGGTGAAGTGCCGATTCTCGTAGGGGGGACCGGCCTGTACCTGCGCACCCTGATCGACGGCATCGCCCCGATTCCGCCGATCGATCCCGCAGTGCGTGAGGCAGTCCGCGCCTTGCCGGTGGCCGAGGCCCATGCAGCGCTGGCCCGTGAGGACGCCGAGCGCGCCGCCGTGCTCCACCCGGCCGACACGATCCGAGTGGCCCGCGCGCTGGAGGTGGTTCGCTCCACCGGGCGTCCCCTCGCCCACTGGCAGAACGAGCGCAGCGGCGGCATCGGCGGTAGCATCGCCCTGCACCCGGTGATCCTCCTGCCCAACCGCCAGTGGCTTTATGATCGCTGCGAGCTGCGCTTTGCCCAGATGCTGACCGGCGGCGCGATCGAGGAAGTACAGGCCCTGCTGGAACGCAGACTCGATCCGGACCTCCCGGTGATGCGCGCCATCGGAGTGCCGGACGTGGCCGATTTCCTCGCCGGAAAGGCCTCGCTCACCACCGTGCAAGAGCGCGGGGCCCAGGCAACTCGCAATTACGTGAAGCGCCAGCTCACCTGGCTCAGGCATCAGTGCCCGCCGGAATGGACCCGGATTGAGTCAGAAAATTTCAACCCTATCTCTGCCTTTGAAAGTTTATTATGCAAAAATGCCTTGACGTAACATTTCATAATGCGTAGTGGGCCGCCGCGGCGCCGAATAAGGATCGGCCCGGCAAGAAGGAAATGAACGTGAGCCAAGAGCGCAGCGGCGCAGACATCCTGGTCGATTCCCTTACCCGCCTCGGGGTTGAGGTCGTGTTCGGCTATCCTGGCGGCGCGGTCCTGCCGATCTACGATGCCCTGTTCGAACACAGCGCGATCAAGCACGTACTCGTCCGACACGAAGCCGGTGCGGCGCACGCTGCCGAAGGCTATGCCCGCTCAACCGGCAAGCCCGGGGTCGTCCTCGTCACGTCAGGCCCCGGGGCGACCAATGCCGTTACCGGCATTGCCGATGCGTTGATGGACTCAATCCCGCTGGTCGTCATCACCGGCCAGGTCCCGACCAGCGTGATCGGTTCCGACGCGTTCCAGGAAGCCGATACCGTCGGTATCACCCGGCATTGCTGCAAGCACAACTATCTGGTCAAGGACCCGGCCGATCTGGCCGCGGTCATCGACGAGGCGTTCCAGATCGCCACCACCGGCCGCCCTGGGCCAGTCGTCGTCGACATTCCCAAGAACGTCCAGATCGCCACCGCTCCCTGGAGCGAGGCCGCCCCACAACGCCGCAACCGCTACGCCCCGCGTACCAGCGGCAGCGCCGATGAAATCACCCGCGCCGTCGAGCTGATGGCGGCGGCAAAGCAGCCCGTCCTCTACACCGGCGGCGGCGTCATCAATTCCGGCCCGAAGGCCAGCGACCTGTTGCGCCGGCTCCAGGCACTGACTGGCGCCCCGCTTACCTCGACCCTGATGGGCCTCGGCGCTTTTCCCGCCGATCATCCGGATTGGCTCGGCATGCTCGGCATGCATGGGACCTACGAGGCGAACATGGCCATGAACAAGGCCGACCTGATCGTCTGCGTCGGCGCCAGGTTCGACGATCGGGTCACCGGTCGCCTGGATGCCTTCGCGCCGGATGCGACCAAGATCCACATCGATATCGATCGCTCATCGATCAACAAGACGGTCCCCGTCGATCTGCCGATCGTCGGCGATTGCGCCGTTATCCTTGAACAACTCATCACCGAATGGAGCGCCAGGAAGCCGCAGGAGCTGGCCGAGTGGAAAGCCCGCATAGATGGCTGGCGCGCCCGCAAGAGCCTTTCCTATCCGCGCTCGGCCAAGGCCATTGCCCCGCAGCTCGCGGTCGAACGGCTGTTCGCGCTGACCCGCGAACTCGATCCGATCATCACTACCGAGGTCGGCCAGCACCAGATGTGGGCGGCCCAGCATTTCGGCTTCTACGCGCCGAACCGCTGGCTCACATCGGGAGGCCTGGGCACCATGGGCTATGGTCTGCCTGCCGCGATCGGCGCGCAGATGGGCAATCCCGACAAGCTGGTCATAGATATCGCCGGCGACGCCTCGATCCAGATGAACATCCAGGAAATGGGCACGGCCACGCAGTATCGCCTGCCGGTCAAGGTTTTCACGCTCAACAACGAGTTCATGGGCATGGTTCGCCAGTGGCAGGAACTGACCTACGAGAGCCGCTATTCGAACTCCTATTCGGACAGCCTGCCCGATTTCGTGAAGCTTGCCGAAGCCTATGGCTGGAAGGGAATCCGCATCGAGAACGAAGACCAGCTTGATGCCGGAATCAAGGCGATGATCGAGCATCAGGGCCCGGTCTTCGTCGACTGCCTTGTGGCCAAGGAAGACAACTGCTTCCCGATGATCCCATCAGGCGCAGCGCATACCGAGATGCTGCTCTACGGCGATACCGTCGAGGGTACGATGGACGACGAAGCCAAGGCCTTGGTTTAGGGCGCGGGTCTGGGGAACCAATGATGAAGATTACCAAGGAAGCAGAGGAACGCCACGTCCTCACCGTCATCGTCGACAACGAAGCCGGCATTCTCGCCAAGATCGCGGGCCTGTTCACGGCGCGTGGCTACAATATCGACAGCCTGACCGTGGCCGATATCACGGAGAACCACGCGGTGAGCCGGATCACAATCGTCACCCACGGCCCGCCGGCGCAGATCGACCAGATCCACGCCCAACTTGAGCGGCTGGTCCCGGTCCACAAGGTGATCGATTTGACCGAATTCGGTCCGCACGTGGAGCGCGAACTTGCGCTGGTGAAGGTCACGGGCACCGGCGATGCGAGGGTCGAAGCCCTGCGGCTGGCTGACATCTTCCGGGCCAAGCCGGTCGACACCACCACATCCAGCTTCATATTCGAGCTGACCGGCGCGCCGGATAAGATCGACACCTTCATCGGCCTGATGCGCGAGCTGGGCCTGGTGGAAGTGGGCCGGACCGGCGTCGTGGGTATGGCGCGCGGGACGCAAGGCGTCTAAGGGGCGCCAGTTTTAACGGATTCTCACGTCACCCCGGCCTTGATCCGGGGTCCAGCCTCACCGGAGCGATCCGGAGGCCGACAGGCAAGGAAAGAGCGGAACATGAAGGTTTACTATGATGCCGATTGCGACCTGAACCTGGTCACCGGCAAGAAGATCGCCATCCTCGGCTATGGTTCGCAGGGCCATGCCCATGCGCAGAACCTGCGCGATTCTGGCGTCAAGGAAGTGGCCATCGCGCTTCGTCCGGGCTCAGCCAGCGCCGCCAAGGCCGAAGGCGCGGGCTTCAAGGTTCTGTCCAACGCCGATGCCGCGGCCTGGGCCGATGTGCTCATGATCCTCGCGCCCGACGAAAACCAGGCCGAAATCTACGCCGCTGACATCCACAAGAACCTGAAGCCGGGCGCCGCGCTCGCTTTCGCGCATGGTCTCAACATTCACTTCGGCCTGATCGAACCGCGCAAGGATGTCGACGTGATCATGATCGCGCCCAAGGGCCCCGGCCACACCGTTCGCGGCGAATACCTCAAGGGTGGCGGCGTGCCGTGCCTCGTCGCGGTGTACCAGGATGCGACCGGCAATGCGATGGACGTGGCGCTGGCCTATGCCTCGGGCGTCGGCGGCGGCCGTTCGGGCATCATCGAGACCAACTTCCGCGAGGAATGCGAGACCGACCTGTTCGGCGAGCAGGCCGTGCTCTGCGGCGGCTTGACCAACCTCGTCCAAGCCGGGTTCGAAACCCTTGTCGAAGCTGGCTACGCCCCGGAAATGGCCTATTTCGAGTGCCTTCACGAGGTGAAGCTGATCGTCGACCTGATGTATGAAGGCGGCATCGCCAACATGCGCTACTCGATCTCGAACACTGCGGAATACGGTGACTATCACACCGGTCCGCGCCTGATCACCGACGAGACCAAGGCCGAGATGAAGCGCGTGCTGGCCGACATCCAGCAGGGCAAGTTCGTCCAGCGCTTCTTCACCGACATCAAGATGGGCGCACCGGAAATGAAGGCGAAGCGCAAGCTCCAGGCCGAGCACCAGATCGAGAAGACCGGTGCCCAGTTGCGCGCGATGATGCCCTGGATCGGCGCCAACAAGCTGGTCGACCAGAGCAAGAACTGAGCTTTGCAACGGCCCTGCACGGGCGCTGCAAAGCTGCCGAATAGGGGACGGAGGGGTGAAAGCCCCTCCGTTCTTGCATGTTGGTGACCTCGATCGCCGCCCACTCACCGTTCCTCCCGAGCGAAGTCGAGGGACTATGCCGAGCGCTAGCGAGGCTGCGGCGGTTCCGGTTCTCGCTACGCCCGAACAAGTCCCTCGACTGAGCGAAGTCGAAGGGCTCGGGAGGAACGGCGTGGTTTGGAAGGTAGATTATGCCGCCCTGCGGGCGATCGAACTCAAACCCTTGGTCAGCTGCATCAGCCCGTTCAATCGCGCCTTCGGGTCGCCCCAGGCGCGGTTGACGACCAGCTTGTTGTCTGGCCGGAGCTTGACCGTGCCTTCGAGGCGCTGGGCATAGGCCACGAGACCGGCGGGATCGGGGAAGGCGTCCTCGTGGAAGGTGACGAGGGTGCCCTTCGCGCCGACGTCGATCTTGGAAATGTTGGCCTCGATCGCCTGGCGCTTGATCTGGATGAGCTTGATGAGGTTCGCGGTCGGCGCCGGCAAGGGCCCGAAGCGGTCGATCATCTCGGCCGAGAGGCTTTCGACTTCCTGCAGATCGTCGGCATCGTTGAGGCGGCGGTAGAGCGCCATGCGCACGGCGAGGTCGGGCACGTAATCCTCGGGAATCATGATCGGGGCGTCGACCGTGATCTGCGGCGACAGGGCATTGCGCTCCTTTGCCAGGCCGATCTCGCCCGCCTTGGCCGCTAGGATCGCGTCCTCCAGCATCGACTGGTAGAGCTCGAACCCGACCTCGCGGATGTGGCCCGACTGTTCGTCGCCGAGCAGGTTGCCGGCACCGCGGATGTCGAGATCGTGGCTGGCGAGCTGGAAGCCGGCGCCGAGGCTGTCGAGATCGCCCAGCACCTTGAGGCGCTTCTCGGCCACTTCCGACAATTGCTGGTCAGCCGGCGTCGTGAGGTAGGCATAGGCGCGCAGCTTGGCCCGACCGACGCGGCCGCGCAGCTGGTAGAGCTGGGCGAGGCCGAAGCGGTCGGCGCGGTGGATGATGATCGTGTTGGCGCTGGGGATGTCGAGCCCGCTTTCCACGATCGTGGTCGAAAGTAGCACCTCGTACTGCTTCTCGTAGAAGGCGCTCATCCGCTCCTCGACCTCGGTCGGGCTCATCTGCCCATGGGCGGTGACGAAGCGGACTTCGGGGACGGTCTTGCGCAGCCAGTCCTCGACCTCGGGCATGTCGGCAATGCGGGGCACGACGATGAAGCTTTGCCCGCCGCGATGATGCTCGCGCAGCAGGGCCTCGCGCATCACCATGTCGTCCCATTCCATCACGTAGGTGCGCACGGCGAGGCGATCGACCGGCGGGGTCTGGATGGTGGAGAGTTCGCGCAGGCCGCTCATGGCCATCTGGAGGGTGCGCGGGATCGGCGTGGCGGTGAGCGTGAGGACGTGGACGTCGGCCCGCAGCTGCTTGAGCTTCTCCTTGTGGGTGACGCCGAAGCGCTGCTCCTCGTCGACGATGACAAGGCCGAGGCGCTTGAATTTCACGGTCTTGGACAGGATCGCGTGCGTTCCGATGACGACATCGGTCGTCCCCGCCGCGAGTCCGTCGCGGGTGGCCGTCGCCTCCTTGGCCGAGACAAGGCGCGAAAGCCGGCCCACCTCCAGCGGGAAGCCGGCGAAGCGCTCCCTGAAATTGCTGTAGTGCTGTCGCGCCAGCAGCGTGGTCGGCGCGACCACCGCGACCTGCTGCCCGCCCATCGCCGCGACGAAGGCGGCGCGCAGGGCGACCTCGGTCTTGCCGAAACCGACATCGCCGCAGACCAGGCGATCCATCGGCTTGCCCGAGCCGAGGTCTTCCAGCACGTCTTCGATCGCGCGGTCCTGGTCTTCGGTTTCGTCCCAGGGGAAGCGATCGACGAAGGGGCCGTAGGAGTGTTCGTCGGGCACCAGCGCCGGGGCATGCTTGAGGGCGCGGGCGGCGGCGACCTTGAGCAGTTCGTGCGCGATCTCGCGGATGCGCTCCTTGAGCCGCGCCCGCCGCTTCTGCCAGGCCTCGCCGCCGAGCCGGTCGAGCGCGACGGCCTCGCTGTCGGAGC
>DASTGC010000199.1:0-2129 GCA_035719485.1 Novosphingobium sp. | reverse complement strand
AAAGCAGGCTTATGCGCGGCTTGGGAATTGCCAGCGCCAGCTTTAGACGCGCCAGCAGCGGCCAGTCGAACAGCTCGCCCGGATCCTGCTTGCGCGATGGCGCGATATCGGAATGGCCGACCACGTTGGCGCGCGGAATGTCGTGGCGCTTGATGATGTCGGCGGCGAGCGGGCACAGCGCCTCCATCTGCGCGCGCGTAAACTCGCGATAGCCCCATTCGTGGCCCGGATTGACCAGTTCGATGCCGATGCTGGCCGAATTGACGTCGGTTACTCCGCGCCAGTAGGACCGGCCCGCGTGCCAGGCGCGGCGCTCTTCCTCCACCAGCTGGGTGACCGTGCCATCCTCGTCGATGAAGTAATGGGCCGATACCTTGGCCCTGGGATCGCACAGGCGCGCCAGCGCCTCTTCGCCTGTCGGCATGCCGGTATAGTGCAGCACCAGCATCGAAACGGGCAAGGCGCGTTCGTCATGGTTGGGCGAAGGTTGGCTGCGATGGACCAGCCATTGCCGCATCGCTTCGGCCCGTCGCGTTCAGCGGGACGGAAGCACGGCGCCAAGCACCAGCGCTTCTTCGCTCAGCGCGAATTGCACGCCACCGCCCAGCCTTTCCGCCAGTTCGCGCACCATGGCGGCGGGCGCAGTCCTGCTGCTGAGCGCAGAGAGCGGCAAAGATCCGTCAAGCGCGCGACCGACATCGGCATCGAACGCGATCTTGGGGCCCGCCGCGCGCACGACGATCTCGCTCGCCCCGCCGATGCCGTCAGAGGAGCGCATTTCCGCCCCGATATCGAGCGTACCGCCGCGCACCAGCGCCTCGATCCCGATCATCGCGAGGTTGAGCAGGGTCTTGACCGCAGCCTTGGGCAATGAGTCCCCGGCAAGCGACCAGTTGGCGGCAATGCGGCCATTGTTGCCCACCAGCGCATCGACCACGGCGCGTGCCTCGCTCACCGGAACGAGATCGCCAAAGCCACCCGCCGCGCCAAAAGCCAGGCGAAAGAACTTGAGCTTGTCGGCCGCGGTCTTCGCACTCTGCTCCAGCAACTGGAAGCACTGGCGGCGCATCTCAGGGTCTTTCTCGTCGGCGAGCAGTTCCAGGCCATTGGACAGGGCGCCGACCGGGCTCAGCATGTCATGGCATAGGCGTGAGCACAGCAGGCTGGCAAGATCGAGCGAGTTGTTCATCTGTTAGCGGTCTCGACTGAACAGGTTGGTCAAATAGGCACAGTCCAGGCGCCGATAGTCCCATTGCCCCAGGATGGTTACTGCCCCCGTCATCCCTCTGCCTTAGCCATCCTGTACCACATAGGGAAGCGCCACGAAGCCTGCGGCCGCATCGCGCCACAGGGTCATGCCGCCGTCGGCCACGATCGCCCAGACCCGGCCGTCGCCGCTGGCCTGCTGGCGATCGATGGCGGAGGGCTCGGCGCGGCCATTGGGATGGGAATGCCAGTAGCCCAGCACCTGCGGGCCGCCGCTTCGCGCGGCGCGGTGCGCGGCGATCAGGGCGGCGGAGTCGATCTCGAAATGGGTCGCGGATTCGGGGTGGATGTTGGCGGCGATGGTGGCCGTGTGGATGTGGGTGCCCTCGCCCAACAGCAGGCCGCAGGCCTCGCACGGCGCGGCGTCCGCGGCGGCGCGCAGCAGGATGGCGTGGGCAGTGGGGGAGAGGGTGTGGGGCACTGGCTAGGGGCTAACGCCGTGCGTGGCCTTCGACAAGCTCAGGCCGAGCGGGTTGGTTGGCGGGAACCTTGAACCGGGATCAAGTTCCGGCCGGCGCGGTCATCCCGCTCCTCAATTCCTCCAGATCCGCTCAGCCTGAGCTTGTCGAAGGCCACGCGCCCGCCTTAACCCCGGGCGCATGGCGTTCCGCACTTACCTCCTACGCTGCAACGACGGCAGCTATTACGTCGGACACACTGATGACCTAGAGCAGCGCATGGCCCAGCATCTGTCCGGGGCATTAGGAGGCTACACTGCAAGCCGCCGCCCGGTGGCCTTGCTTTGGACAGAGGCCTTCCAAACCCGCGACGATGCGTTTGCTGCTGAGCGCAAGCTAAAGGGATGGAGCAGAGCCAAGAAAGAGGCACTGGTGGCCGGGGATTGGGAGCGGGTCTCGGAGCTG
>DASTGC010000198.1:0-8804 GCA_035719485.1 Novosphingobium sp. | reverse complement strand
GCCAGCCGAGCGGGGTGGGCGTGTTCTGCGCACCGTAGAGGATCACCGCGGTGCCGATTTCCTGCCCTGACCGGAAGACCGAGACGAGCTGGCGATCGAGGTCGACGCGGATCCACGGCCGGCCCGGGGGCACACCGCGATCGTTCCACGCGAAGTCGCCGAATTGCATCGGGTGTCCCACGGCGAGCATCGAGCTCACCTGTTCGCGCTGCCCGTCCGGCAGGGTTTCCGTGAGTTCGTGCCCGGGCGAGAGCGCGATCCGTCCGACCCCCGTTCCGGGAGAGGCAAGAACCTCGGCAACCGGCATGGGTGCAATGCTGGCCGCGGTGAGGGGCCCCGAAGCCAGGGACGCCGGAGCCGGGGACGCCGGGTGGGGGGATGTCGGGCCGGCAGACGCGGAGGACGGCGATGCCATGGCGATCGCCGCTGCCGCCAATGGTTGCGCAGCAGTACCCGGGCGGGGAGGGGGAGCGATGCTGTAAACCAGCAGCGCGATGCCGAAGGCCAGCAGGACTGCCCCTGCGCCGGCCGCGACCCACCACGGTTCGGCCTCGCCCTTGCGGCGCGGCTTCACGCCGCCGTGCTGGGCGCCAGGTGCGTCTTGCGCCGGCGCTCACGGCGCAGCTGTGCCGCAACCACGGCCATGCCCGTGAGCAGGGTGGCCCAGGTGACCGGCTCCGGCACGGCCGGGGGCGGGGTCGGCGGGAGGGGCGGGTTGACGGGCGGAATGTCGAGAACGGGCGTCAGTGGGACGAGCAGGGGCGGGCTGCCGCCGCCGACCGGTCCTACGGCCGGCAGCGGGATCAGCTGGCCGGGGGCGCCGTTCGGGCCGAGCACGGGGAGGCTGTTCAGGGCCGCGGGAGAGAGGCCGGGCGCGGCAGGCGCTCCGGCAGGGGCGGGCCGTTCGCGAACCTCGCTAAGCACCCGTTCTGTCGGGCGGGGCTTCGCGGCGGCGAACTTGGTCTGGACCACGCCAGGGCGGCGGGCGCCGGGCGAGCGGCTGTCGAGGATCGCGAGCGGGCTGGCCACCGCGGCCATCACGCGGGCCACGTGGGGTCCCGCCACGCCCGGCCGGGTGGCCACGGCTGCGCCGAACACCAGCGGCAAACCTGCCGCCAGGGCTAACGCGATTTCGATGCGCCCACGCACGTGAGTGTTCCCCGTTTTGTCTCGAAGAAACGATTACAGCGCCTTACGGTAACGAATCAATGATTTAATCGCAGAATGTATCCGTTTCGGCGCATCTGTCCCCAGTTGTGCCAAAAAGGGCCGGGATTTTGCCAGGCCGACCCGAGGCGCGGGTTAATCCCTGTTCTTCAAATGTTTTTTCGGCAATGCAGGATACCCGGAGCGGGGCGGGCGTTGGAGCGGGCAAAGGGAGCTGTGGCAGTCTGATGGAGATCGGTTTCGTCGTTCTGTCGCACAACCAGCCGCAGCAGGTCGCCCGGCTGGTCCGCACGCTCTCCCGGCTCTACGACGCTCCCCCCATTGCCTGTCATCACGATACCAGCCAGTCGCCGATCGATCCGGGGCTGTTTCCCTCCAACGCCCGCTTCGTCGCGCCGACCATCCGCACGGGCTGGGGCAAGTGGTCGATCGTGGAAGCCGGCCTCGCCGGTCTGCGCCTGCTTTATGATAAAGCCGATCCCGACTGGTTCTTCCTGCTGAGCGGTGCCGACTATCCGATCGCCCCGGCATCGCGCGTGCGTACGGAGCTCGCCCAGGCCACGGTCCAGGCCCTGATCGACTATCGCCACCCCGGCAGCGACGCGGCCACGGCCGCGGCGCAGTTCGGCCCGCGCAATCCCTCTCTCGGTCACTTCGAGGCGCCCGGCAACCGCGAGATGCTCCGTGCCCGCTACAAGGGCGCGCAAGCCTGGTTCCCCGGCCTGCGCCGCACGCCCGTCGGCGGCCTGCGCCTCGGCCGCTACACGCTCCACCTCCCGTTCGAGAATCCGTTCCACCCCTTCGACGCGGACTTTCCCTGCTTCTGCGGTGACCAGTGGTTCGCCGGATCGCGGGAAAGCGCGCGGGCCCTGCTCAACCCGACGCCGCGCGAACTTCGCCTCCGGCGCTACCTCAGCACCCGCGCGGTTCCCGACGAGTGCTACTACCAGACCGTCCTCTGCAACCGCCCCGAGCTAACGGCAGGGCGCGACAGCCGGCGTTATACCCGGTGGAATGGCGGCGGTGCCCATCCGGCCCAGCTGACCTTGGCCGATCTCGACCCGGCCTTCGCCAGCGGCGCCTGGTTCGCCCGCAAGTTCGCACCGGACGATCCCGCGCTCGACCGCGTCGATGAGGTCCTGGGCGCCCCGGTCGCGTAGCAGGCCCTCAGCGCGGATGTTCGTCGTGAGGGAGGGTAACGCGTGCCGGTGCGGTCCGTCCGGGCTCGACATGGCCGATGCCGATGACGCGGGCCAGCGCCGCCCGCGTTCGCGGCGAGAGCATCCAGGCCAGGCCGAGCAAGATCACGGCGAGCAGGGGCAGGCCCCAGAAGGCGATCACCAGTCCGACGATCCAGATCACGATATGCTCCAGTTAAAGCATTGATAACGTGGTCTAAACCTCCACTGACGGAGAAGGTTCACGCCCCTTCGACAATTTATCCGCGCCCCGCAACGGCTGGCCCGGCGGCTCCCTTTCGCCGAAAATGGCGAAATTCTGTCATTACCTGCGCCGCGGCGCGGTTCCCCGCCGGCACGCCGCGGCAATCGGGCGCCGGTGGTTTTTTCAGATCCGTCCCATTGCGGAACAGCTCAGTCCGGATCGCTGAAATATCCGTCGTAGGCCTTGGAATAGCGGCCGTAGCCATAGGGGTCGAACGGCCCGCCCACATAGCGGTTCAGCACCGCGCCCAGGCACGGGGTGTCCTTCATCAGCCGGCGCAGCTCCTCGAACTGGCGGGTGGTCGAGGTGCCCGAGCCGACCACATGGATGAACGCGTCGAGATGCCGCCCCACCGCCATCGCGTCGTCGCCCACGAAAACCGGCGGCAGGTCGCACAGCACGATCCGCCCGGGCCGCGCGCCCGACCTTATATCGTCCATCAGGCCCTCGAACCTTGCGCCGTGCAGCGTACCCGCCACGTCGGCCGTGGCCGCTGCCGTGGCGAAGATCCCGAGGTTGGTGCCGACGACCCGCCGGCCCACCTGCGCCAGCTCCGGCTCACCGCTCTCGAAGAAGGCATCGAGGCCTTGCTCGTCGTCGATCCCGAACAGTCCCCCGATCGAGGGGCGCCGCAGGTCGAGGTCGAGCAGGTAGACTTCCAGCTGGGGCAGGCGCGACAGGGCTGCGGCGAGGTTGGCCGCGATGAACGACTTGCCCTCGTGCGGCACGGCCGACACCACGCCGAGAACGGAATACCCGTTCTGCTCGCAGGCCTCGGTGATCTGGCTGCGCAGCAGGTTGAACGGACGCGAGACCGCGCTGTTGCTGCGGAAGCCCACGATGTGGTTTTCCTTCAGCAGGTCGGCATCCGGGCGCAGCTCGCGCAGCGCGTCGAGGCCGGGCAGGCGGCAACCTTCAGGCGCCGGGCCGCGCCCGGTCTCGGCGGCGCCCAGCCGCATGTCGGTGCCGGAGAGGTCGACCGGGGTCAGCGGGGAAGTGGATCGGAAATCGGACATGAAATCTCACTCGGCCAGGGCTGCGGCGGATGCGGTCCGGCGCGCGCGCCGCCGGAACGGCCAGATTCCCCGCCGCGCGCGGTGCTGGCGGTATTGCCGCACGTCGGGAACGACCCCGAGCGGCGGCATGCCGGTCAGCCGGGCAATCGTGTCGGGATGGCGGATCGGATGGGTCAGCAGTTCCACCGCAAGGGCGGCGAGAAAGCCCAGGCCAAGCCCGCCGATCATCCCCGCGGCCACGATCAGCAGGCGGTTGGGCGAATAGGGCTTGTCCGGGATCGTCGGCGGCTCGATGATCGTCAGCTGGCGGCCCAGTTGTTCGTCATTCGCGCGTGCATTGGCCTGCGCGGCCAGATATTTCGCGGAAATCGCCTGGTACTGCTGGTTGAGCCCGCTCAGCCGCTGCTGGAGCGCGGAAACCGCCTGCTGTGCCGCCGGCCCGCGCGTCTGCGCGCTCAACGCCATGGCGGCCTGGGCGCGGTCCTGCGCGGTCTGGGCCCTGAGCGAGGCGATCTGGGCATTGTTGAACGCAATCTGCTGGTCGATCGAGGCGCCGGCCGCCGAAGGCCCGCCCTCGCTGGCCAGCCGCTTGGCCTCGGCCAGCCGCTGGCGTGCCTGGACCACGTCGGGGTGGTTATCCGAATACATCGCCCGGGCAGCCGCCAGCTGGGCTTCGGCTGCCGAAACGATCGCCGAACGCGGATCGCCGCCGCTGCTTGACTTGCGCAGCACCAGCTCGCTGTTCTCGCGCTGCAGCTGGAGGATCATCGCATCGGCGCCGCCGGAGCCCGCGTTGATCACCGGCGAGGAAATCCCCGCCAGCGCCCGCCCGTTCTCGGACGTCACCGTATTGAGCTGCTGCTCAACCTCGGAGATCTGGCGCTGCAGGGCCGCCTGCTGGCTGCCGAGATAGTCGACCGCATTGCTCGCCTGGGCTGAATTGCGCGCGGAATAGAAGCTGACGATCCGCTCCATCAGCTGCTGCGCCACGGCCCGTGCCGCATCGGGATCGGGATAGTCGAACGACATCTCGAAGGCGACTTCCTGCGGATTGTTGCCCTGGTCGCCGCCGCTCGGGCTGGCGATCGGGGCCAGCAGGATGTTCTTGCGCATCTTGTCGATCACGTCGGAGAGCGGGTGAAGCGTCCGATCGCGGGCATAGAGGCCGTTGCGGTTGATGATCGCAATCAGGTCGGGGCGGCTGATGATCTGCTGGCGAATGGTTTCCAGCCGCCGCTCGACGTTGTCGCCGATGGCATTGCCGATCATCTCTTCGGGCACCTGCGGCGGCTGCACCACCATGATCGCGCGCGAGCGGTATTCGGTGGGAATTACGGCGAGTGCAACCGCGGCGAGGACCAGGCCCACCAGCCAGACGCCAAGGATGATCCAGCGCCGCTGCCACAGGATCGAGGGCATCTGGCGGAAGAGCACGCCCAGCCCGCCGCCTTCATTCGTTTCAACCGGGTTCACCCTTTTTCTCCAAGCCTCAACGCAATGCCCACAGCACCGCGCAAGTCCGAGCGGCCGGGCGCGCCGCTCTGCCAGATGCGGATATACTGGGCCGATCCGAACAGGCTCAGCCGGTCGCTCAAACGGTGATCATAGCGCGCCGTTCCCGCGGCCGAGCTCTGTGCCGGGAAGATGCGGCGGGAATCGCGGCCGCTGCGATCGAATTGCCCGGTCAGGGTCAGGGTGTCGTTGGCATTGCGCTGGTCGGCATAGATGACAGAAGCCGATGTCTGCGGGCGCACGCCGCCCAGCGATGTCGGCGTTTCCTGGCGCGAGGCATTGAAGCAGAGCCTGCTGTGCTCGTACTTGCCGCAAACATTGGCGGCCATGGCCAGGGTCGATGAATGAAACCGCGTGCCGTCCGGCAGCCGTGAATGGACGATCGAGGCGCCGCCGGAGACCGAGGCGCTGAAGATCCGGTTGAGCTGGCGCGTCACCCCGATCATCGGCGTCATGATCGTATCGTGCTCGCCGTTGTCATATCGGATTTCGGAGATCTGGAACTGGCCGAACACCGAGGTGGATTCGGAGACCTGCCGCGTCAGCGTGGCCGATTGGCCGAACGATCGGTAGCTGGAAAGAAGCGGGTCGTTGTAGGTCTGGCGGTTGGCGCTTGCCGAAAGAAACAGCGAGGTGCGCGGGCTCAGGCGCCATTGCAGGCTGCCCCCGCCGCCGAACGATTTCTGGGTCAGCCGCCGGCCGAGCACGGTCACGTCGGGCGGCAGCACGGCCCCCGTGCCGGTGGGCGGCGGCGTGATGATGATCTGGGATGTCGGCGTGCCCGGGGCCAGGACCGTTCCGGGCGGCAGCAGGGCAAGGCCCGCGGGGAGCAGCAGGTAGCCGCTGCCGTTGGACTGGCTGTAGGAATAATGACCGAACAGTTGCACCGACAGCCGCTCGCTGGCGCGATGCTGCAGGTCCGCTGACACTCCGGCGGAAAGGTCGCTGCTCTGCCCGTTGAAATAGGTCGAGGCAGAGCCGCTGGCGCCGAGGTCCAGCGTCGTGCGCTCCTCAGCGATGCGGTAGTTGGCTGCCGCCGTCGCCAGCCCGCCGACGGTCGAGGATCCTCCCGAGCCGAGATTCGCATTGGTCGACCCTTGCAGGCCGGCCGACAGGTCGACTGTCAGGCTGTCCTTCGCCAGCGCCGCTTCCGGGCCGGCCGGGCCCATGCACAGCAGGATGCCTGCACACAGTGCCGACAGTGAACGCCCCCCCCGGGCCCCCGGTGCCTCAGGGAACAATGACCGTATCCCCGGTCATGATGGTGGGAATGTTCACCGCCGAGATCTGGTCGCGGCTCGGGTTGGACCTGAACACACTGCCCAGCCGGACGTGGATCGGCTGGAGCCCTTCTGTGGTCTTGCGCAGGATCATCACATTGTTCAGGTTGGCAAATTCGTTGGGTCCGCCGGCAAGGCTGATTGCTTCGAGCACGTTGACGAAGCGTCCCGGCGCGAAGGTGCCGGCCGTATGGACCTTGCCCATGACCGAGAATGAAAGGCCGGAGGGCTTCTTGACCGAAACCGTCACCTGGGGAACCTCGCCGCGATACTGGCTGCGCAGGCCATCCGTAACCGCGGCCTCGATATCCCGCGTCAGCCTGCCCTGGGCCAGGATCTGGCCGACCAGCGGGAAGTTGACCGTGCCGTCGGGCAGCACGCGCACGTCGCGCTGGAGCCGCTGTTCGCCCCAGACGTTGATCTCGAGTTCGTCGTCGGGATTGATCCGGTACTGGCTCACGGCTGCATTTGCGGCCGTAACCATGGAACTACCCGCGACCGAAGCGATTTGGGCTGTGGCAGCGGAGGAAACCAGAATTGCAGCAAAGCCGAGCAAGCAGCTTCGAAATAACGGACGCATGCGAAACCCCTCCAATGACCGAGGCACGGCCAGTCGGTCGGGAAACTCCTGTCTTGCGTCTCTGTTCCCGATGATTGCAGTCTCTTGCTGGGACAGGCCGGCTCGTCGTCTCCTGCTCGCTGCGGCCATGGCTCTCGCGCTGGCTGGGTGTGGGCCCAACCGGCAGCGGGCGATGGAGCTGGCTGACATGGCCCAGCAGCAGATGGCCGCGGGCGATCTGGCCGGGGCAACGATCACCATCAACAAGGCCATCCGCGAACAGGACGATGTTGCCGATCTTTATGTGCTCAAGGCGCGCATCGCCGCCGCCGCCAACCGCCCGGGCGAAGTCTTCCAGGCCTATACTCTCGCCTCCGACCTCGAGCCCAACAATGTCGACGCCCTGCGGGGTCTCGCCCAGATCGCCTTCCAGATCGGGCGCAACGATGATGCCGGGAAGGCCGTCACCAGGCTGCTGGCACAGAGCCCGGCCGATCCCACCGGCCGCCTCGTCAAGGGGCTGCTTGACCTCGGCCGCTGCCGCGCCCAGGAGGCGCTCGATATCGCCGCCAGGATCCTTTCGGATAACCCTGTCGACGAGGGGGGGCTCGTCCTGCGCACCCGGGCGCTGTTCGCCCTTGGGCGCGAGCAGGAAGCGCGCAAGGTGCTGGACGATGCCACCAGCCGCCTGGGCGCCACCTTCGGCCTCCTCCTGACCCGGATCGACATAGACCGCACCCGTGCCGATGTCTCGGCACTCAGGGCCGATTATGTCGCCGTTCGCAAGCTTCAGCCGGCCAATGCCGACCTGGCGCTGCAGCAAGTCAATTTCCTCTACAAGACCGGCGACATGGCTGGTGCCCGCGCGGCGGGCGCCATGCTGCTCCGCGCCAGGGGGGTGCAGGGCGATGATCTCGACCGGCTCACCCGGATCTGGCGGGAGTATGATCCGTCGCCGCTGGCTGCGGCTGACCTCGCGCAGCTGGCTGCCCGCGGTTCGCGTCCCGCACGGGTGCTCGCCGCCCAGCACTATCTCGAGGTGGGCCAGGCCGCGCCCGTTCCGGGCCTTCTGGCCGGGCTGCAAGGCTCCGATGTCGCCGGGATGCTGGCGCGGGCGCAACTGGCTGCCGGACACCGGTCCGAAGCGGAAGCCGCGGCCCGGGCGGTGCTCGAAGAAGACAAGACCCAGTGCGATGCCCTGTTGGCCCTGGCCGGGGTTCACCTCGCGGCCGGCCGGCGCGAGGAAGCTTCGGCCCGGGCCAACGATGCCGCAGCGGAATGCCCGCGCCTCTGGGTTGCCTATGTGGTCATGGCCGACGCCAATTCCGCCTCGGTGCCCCAGCTGGCCCGGGTCACCGGGGCAGCGCTCGACGCCGATCCGCAGAACGGCTCCCTTGCCGTTGCCCTGTCCCGGCGCTGGCTGGCGCGGGGGCAGCCGGACCGCGCCCTCGCGGTCGCCCGCCGGATCACGCGCAGCGCGCCGGCTCTCGTCAGCGGGTGGACCCTGCTGCAAAGCCTGTGCGGTCGGGGGGCCGATGCCAGCTGTGCCGCCGATGCCGCGCGAGGGCTCGGCCAGGCGCGCCGGCGCTACACCCTCGATACCCTGCCCGGTCAGTTGCCGCCGCTCGGCGGACGGCCGATCAGCTGCCGCGACGCGGCCGTGTCCGGCGCCGCGCCCGAGCCGGGGGAGGGGGATGGGGATGGCTCAATTCGGGGCACTCCGGCGGCAAGTTAGCGCGCAGTCCAGCGGAACCGCAGCGCCGGCTGGCGGTTGTGCGGACGATGCGCGAGGAGCGGGGATCAGGCAGCCGGTCGGACAGCCGGATG
>DASTGC010000197.1:0-2211 GCA_035719485.1 Novosphingobium sp. | reverse complement strand
GCGCACGGAGCCCGGATCGAGCGCGGTGAGCGATTCCTCGAATTCGGCCGGCTGGGCCAGGCCCTCCGCGTGCGGAAAGTCCGATCCCATCAGGACCCGGTCGACCCCGATGCGGTTGACCAGTTCCAGGGTGTTGTCCTCATGGAACGGCACGACATAGACGTTCCGCTTGAACATTTCCGACGGGTGCGCAGGCAGCGGACCGCCAGGCCATTCGCCGAAGCGGCCCCACATCGCCGCCTTGTTGAGCGACTTCAGCAGGTAAGGCACCCAGCCGCAGCCGTTTTCCACGCTGATGACGCGCAGGCCGGGGAATCGGCCGAAGAGGTTGTGCAGGACCATCGTCGCAAGCGTCGTCATGATCGGATTGTCGACATGGAACATCGCGAACTGCAGCGCCGAGGTATCGCGGGTTCCGGGCCGCGCCTTCTCGCCCCAGACGCTCGACTGGTCGAAGAACCCGGCCGAGAGGTGAAAGCCAACCGGCACCTTCGCCTCCTCCAGTCGCGCCCAGAACGGATCGAACCTGCGGTCTGCGATCGAACAGGGACGCGCGCCGCCGCCAGGAGCCGGCCGCAGATAGATCACCTTGACGCCCGCCTTGAGCAGTCGGTCCAGTTCTTCGACCGCCATGTCGGCATCGGCGAGCGACAGGCAGCCCGTCGCGAAGATCCGGCCGTCGCCGCCGAAACCCCAGTCTTCCTCGATCCAGCGATTGTAGGACCTGAGGTTGGCGTAGAGCACCTCGGGATTGTCGAGCACGTCCTGTTCTACCCCGTTCGCGACTGACGGGAACATGATGGTGGCCTCGACATTCTGGCTGTCCATCAGCTCGAGCCGAGCCTTGCGGTCATGGAACGCGAGTTGCATCGACGATTCTTCCTGGGCGTCGCCGAAGCCGCCGAGCTTCGGATTCTTCAGGATTTCCTTGAATGAGCCGGGTTGTTCGGTCTTTTCGAACTTGACGTTGCAGAAGGTGAGGTGCTTGTCTCCGCAGTACCAGTACTCCTTGCCGTCGGCTGCGCGCCGGGCCTGGATCGCCAGATCCTTGTACTTGGCTTCGATGTGACGGCTGAAACAGTCCCGGATCTCGTAAAAATGGTTGTCCGCGTCCCACAGACGATAGCTTTCGCCGTCCATATGACCTGCTCCTGTGTTTCATCTGCTCGTGTCATACAGTATGACACAATTGACCGTCCCATAACGCCGTGACATACACCATGTCAATGACTAGAACCCCCCTTGCTGCGCGCCATGCCGACCTGACCCAGCGGGTGATCTTGGACGCGGCTGTGGACCTGCTGGAAACGCGATCCGTCGGAGAGCTGTCGGTGCGGGCGGTGGCGAAACGCGCGGAGATTTCCGAGCGCACCGTGTTCCGTTACTTCGCCGCGCGGGAGGACCTGCTGGACGCGGTCGCCGCGGAGGTCGCGCGCCGGACTCAGGCTCCACCCAATCCAAAAACCGTTGCCGAACTGCTGGCTTACCCGGAGGCGATCTTTGCCCGGTACGAGGAAACATCGGCCCTCACCCTAGCGGCGATGCACTCGGAGCTGTTTCACCGGATACGCACGACCGACGCCGAGCGCCGCGGGGTGACGATCCGCGCCCTGGTCGATCGCGAGGCCGCCAATCGGCCAGAGCGTGAGCGACGGC
This sequence comes from Novosphingobium sp., assembly GCA_035719485.1. Taxonomy (GTDB): domain Bacteria; phylum Pseudomonadota; class Alphaproteobacteria; order Sphingomonadales; family Sphingomonadaceae; genus Novosphingobium. Next base: position 555 of record DASTGC010000197.1, on the reverse strand, counting down.
TTTCGGCGGCCAATATCCACTATCACGTGGTCGCCAGCACCTGGCGCTATTACCGCTTTTACTTCGGTTTCTCGCTGGAGGATTCCGTCGAAGCCGCCAGCATGGCGATCCGCCAGACGCTGGCGGGCCTGGGCATTGCGGTGGACAACGCCTAGCTGATTGCACACAATTCGACTCATCGGACGATGGCTGCGATTGTGACGATAAGCGAGTAGTTTGCGCCCCGCCCGAGCAAGCTGCGAGCGCCGAGGGCACACCAAGCTGCCCGCGGCAGCCGAGCGAGAGGAAAGCGCATGAGTGGCGGACTATTCGACCTGACCGGCAAACGGGCCTTCATCACCGGCGGCACCAAGGGCATCGGGCGCGCCATCGCGGAAGCCTTCGTCGATCACGGCGCGATCATCACCCTGACCAGCCGCGCTGGCGAGGATGCGCAAGCTGCCGCAGCCGCGATCAGCCAGCGGGCCGGCCGCGCGGTCGCCCATGGCGTTGCCGCGAGCATGGCGGATCGCCAGAGCCTGATCTCGGCCTTCGACGCCGCCGTAAGCCTGATGG
>DASTGC010000196.1:0-14939 GCA_035719485.1 Novosphingobium sp. | reverse complement strand
GCGCACGGAGCCCGGATCGAGCGCGGTGAGCGATTCCTCGAATTCGGCCGGCTGGGCCAGGCCCTCCGCGTGCGGAAAGTCCGATCCCATCAGGACCCGGTCGACCCCGATGCGGTTGACCAGTTCCAGGGTGTTGTCCTCGTGGAACGGCACGACATAGACATTCCGCTTGAACATTTCCGACGGGTGCGCGGGCAGCGGACCGCCCGGCCAGTCCCCAAACCGGCCCCACATCGCCGCCTTGTTGAGCGACTTCAGCAGGTAGGGCACCCAGCCGCAGCCATTCTCCACGCTGAGGACCTTCAGGCCCGGGAAACGGCCGAACAGGTTGTGGAGGATCATGGCCGCGAGCGTGGTCATGATCGGGTTGTCGACGTGGAACATCGCGAACTGCAGGGGAGCGGTGTCGCGATTTCCGGGCTTCGCCTTCTCACCCCAAGCGGTCGAGGCCTCGAAGAACCCGGCGGAGAGGTGCAGTCCGACCGGAATGCCGGCTTCCTCGACCCTGGCCCAGAACGGATCGAACCTGCGATCCGCAATCGAGCACGGGTTGAGACCGCCACCCGGGCCCGGTCGCATGTAGAGAGCCTTTACGCCGGCCTTGAGGAGGCGCTCCAGCTCCTCGATCGCCATGTCGAGGTCGACCAGCGAAACCGCCGCCGTGCCGAAAATGCGGCCATCCTCGCCGAAGCCCCAGTCCTCCTCGAGCCAGCGGTTGAAGGCCCTGAGGTTGGCATAGAGCCCCGGGACATTGTCCAGCATGTCCTGTTCGATGCAGTTCGCCATCGACGGGAACATCAGCGTCCCTTCGACATTCTGCTCATCCATCAGCGCGAGGCGGGCCTTGCGATCATGGAAGGCAAGCTGCATCGCCCCTTCGCTGCGCATTTCGGCGAAGCTGCCCACATCGGGGTTCTTCAGGATTGCCTTGAACGAGCCCGGCACCTCGGTGTGATCGATCTTCACGTTGGTGAAGCGCAGGTGCCGGTCGCCGGCGTACCAGTACTCCTTGCCATCGTCATGCCGCCGCGGACGGACCGCGACATCCGCGAACTTCCTCTCGATATGCCGGCTGAACGTATCGCGGACTTCATAGAAATGATTGTCCGCATCCCACAGCTTGTAAGGGAGATGTCCCACGAAACCGACTCCTTGTAGTCCCTGCCCATGAGATCCCGAGTGGCCCCGGGCAACGGCACTAAATACTTCATTAAATTGGGAAATTGGGACGGAGGACTACTTCTGGCACCCCTGTCCGACAGGCGTTGGCCGGATGCTCACGGTGCCGGAGCAACCGTGCGACGTCCGGCTACGATCCTCACTCCGCCGCTTCGGCGAAGCCCTGGTTAAGCGTGAACGCAGCCTTGGGCAGCTCGACGTTGTAGAGCTTGGCCGCATTGGCGAAGAGGATCTTGTCCTGCACCCGCTCGGGCTGCCGTTCGAGACCATTGGTCAGCGCCTGGGCGACCGCGCCCCGCCCACCGAGACAGGTGGTGTGGGGGAAGTCGGTCTCGAACATGATGTTATCCTCACCGATCTTCTTGATGTAGAAATCATCAAGCTGTTCGAACCAGTAATTGACGAAAACCTGCTTTCGGAAAGTCTCGCTCGGCAGTTCCTTGAATTCCGGGCGGATCTTCCAGATCTCGGCGACCTTGAAGTGATAGTCGAGCGATTCAATGCAGAAGTTGATGTGGCCCAGCCCGGTTTCGACCGCCGCAAAGCGCAGTTCCGGGAACCGCTGGGGCACGCCGGACATCAGCAGGTCGGCCATGTGGCCACAAACCATCAGGAACGCGAGCGTCGACGAACGGACGTAGTTGACCTCCACCCCGTCGACCCGGTTACGCGCGGGATTGAAGAAGTCGTCGGCGAAATCGCCGCCGCCGGAATGGAAGCTTATCGGCAGGTTGGCGGCCCGGATGGCCGACCACAGCGGGTCCCACGCCCGGTCGCTCAGGTAGGGCCAGCCATGCTCGTGCGGGGCGCCGCTGAGCAGCACGCCCTTGTGGCCGATCTTCGCGGCCCGCTCCACTTCCCTGACCGAAGCGGCGATGTCCCACAGCGGCAGCACGGCCATCGGGATGAAGCGCTCGGGCGCCGCCGAGCTGAATTCGATCATGAAGTCGTTGTAGACCTGCACCATCCCGAGTTTGACCTCGTCGTCGATGTGCTTGTACATGCCCATGACCACGGCGCCGAGATTGGGATAGAGGACCTGCGCCCAGACCCCGGTCTCGTTCATGTATTTCAGCCGTTCGTGGACATCCCATGCCCCCGGGTGCGACTCGTTGCGCCGTGGCGGGATCGACAGCGGGCCGCCGGGATAACCGTAATTCGCGCTGCCCCAGGCGGAGAAGACCGGCTTCTCGCCAATGTACCAGTATTCGAGTTCGCGCTTGGGGTGCAGCTTCACGTGCGGCACCACATCGCCATACTTGCGGGGCATGCGGGCGGTCCACAGGTCCGGCGGCTCGGTGACGTGCGTATCCGTGTCAATAATCGGCTTGGCGAAAATGGACTGCATGACCTGGACCTTCCCGCAAATGCCCACTGCAATGGGTCGATTTTATTCACTATTCGAATAATTAATTTCAATAATGAATACAAATACTGCTTACCGCCCCCGCTGTAAATAGCGACATGGGCAGGCGCCGGCGAACCGGTCGCTAAAATGGGCCGCCCCGCCGCCAGACGGAGGCGGCAGGCAGTCAGGCCCCGCCAAGCGGGCTGGATTTCAGGCCCCGCCCTAGGGCAGGCGCCGGGCCTCGCTTCGGTAAATGACCGCTGGCCCTTTTCCGACAAAGGCCGGGCGCCGTTTGACCACGGGCAGGTTCGCGATCGTTTCCACGACGCTCAGTGAAACCGGAAGCTGCTGCCGGCTGCCGACGAGGAACTCGCTTTCCCCTTCCCCGACCCATGCGATTTCGTAGTTCCAGTCCATCTTCAGCAGGGTAGCATAGTCGATATCCGGCTTGCCTTGCAGGCCGGCCATGTATTTCCACCCGAACGAATAAGGATTTTGCGCTCGGGCGATCTTCGCGACCTGTTCGGCCGGGAGCTGGCGCAGGTTCCTGACCTCGCCGCGCAGGAAACAGGTGTCGTACTCGTAGGCCTCGAACCGCAGCCGGTCACCGTCCTCCTCCACGAGCGGGATGTCGGCATAGAGCTTGGCCTGCCCCATCCACTCCCGTCCGGAGGTCAGCGCCGCAACCTGGTTGACCCAGATCGCGCAGACGTAGGGGGCGGAGATATCCTCGTCGCCGTTCCGGTAACGAGCATTTATCGCAACGATGAACTCCTCGTACCCGCGTCCATGCAGGTAATCCACCACGTCATACCTGATCCGGTTGACGTAGACCGTGGGAACTTCAGCCAGCTCAAGGTGATCGGGAAGGATGTCCGCAAGGGCTTCGGGGGTGGAATCGAATGCCGTGCTGATGAGGGTTGCATTGGGCACCCGCGTGGTCGCGCTGTAGATCGAGGGACCGAACCCCACGGGCATGTCGTATCTTACGCCCGGCAACAACTTGGCCATTGATCATTTCCCAAAACGGATGTCGGTATGCGAAGCTTCCTGGGCCAGTGACAAATCTTCGCGCTAGGCCACCAGCGCGGGCCGGGAGGTGGCCGGAAGCAGGGCAGGCTGCAGCAGGCGGCGGGCACGCTTCAACGCCTCACCGGCCGTGAACACGTCCTCGTCCGACCAGCGTTCGCCGATGCCGCCGCAGCTCAGGGCCCATTGCTCCGCCGGCGCGCTGCCGTCCTCGAACAGGGGCACCGCGATCGTCGTGTAATCGACTCCCAGCGTATGCGAAACGCGAACATAGCCAAGCTTGGCATAGCAACTCACCGCCTCGTCCACCCGCTCGCGCCGACGCGCCTCGCGCTCGCCGCTGTCGCCAAACGCGTCGAGCGCTGCCCTGCGATCCCCGGCCGGCAGGGCAGCCAGCACGGCGAGGCCCGAGGCAACAGAAACCAGGGGCACGCACCAGCCAATCGGCGCGTTGGGCCGCACGTAGGCGCCGTCGACCCGGTCAACCGACATGATCTCGGTCCCGTGCCGGCGGTTCAGCGAGGTGGTCCCGGAGGTCGCCGCGGTGATCTCACGCATGTAGGGCAAGGCGACTTCGGCGAGGGAGAGCCCGGCAATAGCCGAATAGCCGAGGCTCAGGGCCGGCGCGCCGATGCGCAAACCCTTGCCGCTCTCGCTCCGGACAAGATAGCCCTGGTCCAACAGGGTCTGGCACATGCGCCAGGCGGTGGGCTGGCTCAAACCCACTGTCCGGGCGATCTCCGAAACGGTCAGTTCCAGTCGGGGCCGGTTGAAGCAGGTGAGAATCTCCAGGCCCCTGACGAGGGCATTTACCGGCGGGGCCTTGGACGATTTCTGCATGGGCGAAGCCTTTACAGCCAAGTTGTGCCTGCATACAACATATTCGCTCCTTGCATGACATATTCACGGATGAGGCGCGTTGCCGTCGTCGGCCCGCGCGCAACAGCCGGAAGGATCGCGCCTTGACTGACCACATCGAACACGGTGACCTCGCCCTAACGCCCTATCGCCATCCCTTCCCCGTCGATGCCCTCCCCGAGATCGTCCTGGCGAACATCGCCGAAGAGGACGAGCGCATGTGGGTGCCGCAGACCGAGCATGTCTCCATGCGGCCGCTGTGCCTGTCCGTTTCCGGCGGCTACTGGGTCAACCTGCTTCGGGTTCGTCAGTCCGGCATCCTCACCCGCCATCGTCACCCCGGTCCAGTTCACGCTTTCGTGATCAAGGGCCGCTGGCGTTACCTCGAGCACGACTGGGTGGCCGAGCAGGGCTCTTACGCCTTCGAGGCGCCGGGCGAGACGCACACGCTGGTCGTTCCCGAGGACGTGCCGGAAATGATCACCCTGTTCCACGTCACGGGCGCGCTCATCTATTGCGACCCGAACGGCAAGCAGACCGGCTACGACGACGTCTTCACCAAGATCGACATGTGCCGCCGCCACTTCGAAGCGATCGGCCTCGGGGGGGATTACGTGAAGCGCTTCATCCGCTGATCGGGGTGCTTCCGCAGGAATCCGACCTCCCTTTACCCCTGCCCGGATCGTGTCACAATGGCCCCGGTGAGAGCTGGAAAGCCATAGCGTCTGTTCGGCACCCGGGCCGGCAGTCAGGAGGCCTGTGATGATCTTTGCAAGTTTTCGGGACGGCGAGGGCTGCAAGTCCTACATCGTCGGCTGTGAGGAAACCCTGGCGGCGGCGGTCATCGATCCTGCGCTTGGTCTCGTCGATCGCTATGTCGGCGAACTCGGCAAGCAGGGTCTGCGCCTTCGGTACATCATAGACACGCACACCCATGCCGACCATTTCTCCGGCGCACGGGCCCTGCGGCAGGCATGCGGCGCCCCGATCGTCATGCATCGGTTATCGCCCGCGCCTTACGTCGATCTGCATGTCGAGGGCGGCCACAGCCTGCCGCTCGGCAGCATGAGGATGCGCATCCTCCATACTCCCGGGCACACGCGCGATTCCATTTCCATCCATGTCGACGACCGCGTCTTCACCGGTGACACGCTCCTGATCGGCGGCACGGGACGAAGCGACCTTCCGAGTGGCGATCCCGACCGGCTGTTTGACAGCCTGTTCGCAACACTGCTGGCCTTGCCCGACAAGACGCTGGTTTTCCCCGCGCATGACTACAAGGGTCGCGACAGTTCCACCATCGGCGACGAGCGCATCGGCAACCCCCGCCTGGCCAAGACGGAACGGACGGATTTCGTTGCCCTCATGAACAATCTCAACCTTACCGCGCCAACCCACCTGACCGAGGCGCTGCGCACCAACATGTCCGACGGGAAAACCGTCCAGCAACTGCTGGCAGAGGCGTCCGCGCGCGTTCCGTTCATGGCGATGGATGAGCTGGATCGTCGCACCTCGGAGCGGGCCAACGACTTCGTGATCATCGACGTTCGCGAAAGGGATGCCTTTGCGGCAGGTCATGTGACCGGTGCACTGCACCTCCCGCGCGGCCAACTGGAACTTCGCGTCAACGAGGTATTGCCCGATCCAGGCGTCGAGATCGTCACGATCTGCGAATTCGGCAAGATCTCGACTCTGGCCGCAGCCACGCTGCGCGAGCTCGGCTTTCAACGAGCCGTTGCGCTCGATGGCGGCATGGCTGCCTGGCGCAAGGCCGGAAAGGTCGTGCAGACTGAGACGTGAGCGCCCGGTGCTGGTCGTCGGGCCGCGCCCCGGCATGAGCGCGACTGCCGAGGACTTGCGCGCCCACCGCAACGGTCGCATTGCACGCTGGTGGATGCCGGATGACTATATCTTCCTCGATGCCATCCCGCTCGGCGCGACCGGCAAGGTCAACAAGCTTGCCCTGCGCGAACTGCTGCGTGCACCCAACCCCGACCCGGAACAGCCATGACCTTCACCCCCGCCACCGCTGACCAGCTCCTCGCCCTGACCGTCTGCGCCGATCTTCCCGGCCTTGCTGAACATGAGCGCTTCGCCGAGGCCAATGCCGAGATGGTGGAGGCCATCGTCGACGGCGTCGGTCGGTTTGCGGCGGGCGAATGGGCCCCACTGCAGCGCATCGGCGATACCGAGGGCGCACGCTGCGCCAATGGCGTGGTCACCCTGCCGGCCGGATTCGCCGAGGCCTATGCGGCCTTCGTCGAGCAGGGCTGGGGCTCCATCGCCGGCCCGTCCGAACAGGGCGGTCAGGGGCTGCCGTTTTCGCTCGCAACCTGCGTCATGGAAACGCTCGGTACGGCCAACCTCGCCTTCTCCCTCCTGCCGATGCTGACAGTCGGCGCGGTCGAGGCGCTGCACCATCACGGCAGCCCCGACCAGCAGGCGCGCTACCTGCCCCGGCTGGTCTCGGGGCAATGGTCGGGGACGATGAACCTGACCGAGCCCCAGGCCGGATCGGACGTGGGCGCGCTGCGCACCACGGCCGTTCCGATCACAGATGGCCTCCATGCCGGCAAGTACCGGATCAAGGGCACGAAGATCTTCATCACCTGGGGCGAGCATGACCTGGCCGGCAACATCATCCACCTGGTGCTCGCCCGAACTCCCGGCGCCCCGTCGGGCACGCGCGGGATCAGCCTGTTCGTCGTGCCCAAGTACCTTGTCGGCAACGACGGCGAGGCCCGGGTGCGCAATGACCTGCGGGTCGTCTCGATCGAGCACAAGCTGGGCATCCATGCCTCGCCCACTTGCGTGATGAGCTTCGGCGACAACGACGAATGCATCGGCGAACTGGTCGGGGCCGAGAACGAGGGCCTGCGCTACATGTTCACGATGATGAACTCGGCGCGGATCAACGTCGGCGCGCAGGGCGTGGAGGTGGCCGAGGCCGCGTTCCAGCACGCCGCCGCCTATGCCCGCCAGCGGATCCAGTCCGCCCGTGCGAGCAGCGCCGACAAGACTCCGGTGGCCATCATCGAGCACCCCGATGTACGCCGCATGCTGCTCAGGATGCGGACCTTGACCGAAGCCACGCGGGCGCTCCTCTACTATACCGCCGGCCAGGTGGATCGCGGCGCGGTGGGCCTGCCCGGCGCCCAGGAGCGGGCCGATGTGCTGGTCCCGATGCTCAAGGCCTGGGGCACGGACGCGGGTTGCGAAGTGGCCAGCCTCGGCCTGCAGATCCACGGCGGCATGGGCTACATCGAGGAGACGGGTGCGGCCCAGTTCTACCGCGATGCCCGGATCGCCCCGATCTACGAAGGCACCAACGGCATCCAGGCGATCGACCTCGTCACCCGAAAGCTGGCCTACGGCCAGGGCGCGGTGCTGAAGGACCTGCTGGCCGAGGCGGCGGACGACTGCGCCGACGCCCCCCGCCTGGCCGAGTTGGCCCGCGCCTGCATCGCCGTGGCTGACCACTATCTGTCCGCCGCCTCGCTCGATGACCGCCTTGCCGGATCGGTGCCGTTCTGCACGATGTGCGCGGTCGCCGTGGCAGGCTGGCAGGTGCAACGCCAGGCCCGCCACCTTGCCGCCAACGGCGATGCCCGGGAACGCACCAAGCGCATCGTCGCCCGGTTCCACGCAGAAGTGCTGGCCGTGGAAGCCCTGGGACTCAGGGCCGCAGCCATGACCGGCGCCGATATGCTCTACACGGTGTCCAGCGAGGAGCTTGCCGGCTGAGATGATTGCTCAGGCAGCAAAGTTGGCTTCAATGGCCCGCCCCCTGCCAGGTCTTGATTCGACAGGTGACCATGTCCTTTTCAAGCGATCTCGCCAAAGGGCACGGCAGAGGAACGTATTGTCGCGCGGGCAGCCTCCTGCTTGTCCCAGTCCCGCAGGTTGAGGACGCGTCCGTCAGTGCGAACTTGGGCCATTTTCTCGAGGTCGACCTCGCCAAACACCCACTGAGGGCGATCGAGCTCGCCGATGGCGACGACGCCGTTCGGCGGGAAATCTCCGTCAGGCGGGCCATATATTGCTGCAGCGCCATGATTGTCATCGACTGCAGGTGACCACTTGGCCGTGCCGACCGTTGGGGCGTGCACGACATAGCACTGGCTTTCGAGCGCCCGGGCCTGAGCACCGAGGCGAACCCGCCAGTAGCCCTGAAGGCTGTCGGTGCAAGAGGGCACGAGGATGATCTCCGCCCCGGCTTCCACCATCGCGCGGACAAGGAGCGGAAACTCGCTGTCATAGCAGATGGCAATTCCGATGCGGCCGATCCCGGTGGCGAACACGGTGATGCCCTCTCCGGCTGACACGCCCGAATGCTCGTTCTCGAACCGGGTCATGATCAGCTTGTCCTGCTGGCCAAGCTGGCCCTCGGGACCAAACAGCCTGGCGCGGTTGACATAGCGGCCATCCGCCAGGGCATGGGGCGCACTGGCGGCGAGGATGTAGACGCCATGGCGGGCTGAGAGCTGGGCGTGAAGCGCATCGGCGCGCGGGATGAGGTCACTGACTGTCTGAAGCGAGGCGCTCAGATCGCCCATGGTGGCCGGATCGAGCGAGGCCAGCTCCATCGCCCCATATTCCGGGAAGACCAGCAACCTTGCGCCCCCCGCGACGGCGCTTTCGACCCAACTGGTGAGCTTGGCCTCGTAGGCAGCCCAGCTGGCCAATCTGTCGATCGGATATTGGGCCGCGGCGACGATCACCATTGTTTCAGCCAGTACTGCATGGTCTTGGGACTTTCCTCGGCCTCGCCATGTTCCTTCCAGGCAAGCTCTGTGACGTGGCCCGGCATCACCGAATAGCCACGCCTGGTCCAGAACGCATCGAGCGGACTGTAGTCTGCCGGTCGACCGGGATGATCGCCGGGCCGGATCACGGCCGCGAAGCAGGCGGCACTGGCCCCCCGCTCGCGAGCATGGCCTTCGCGGTGATCGAAGAAGGCGTGGCCGATGCCCCGGCCACGGTATTCCGGCAGGAGTACGCTCTCGCCGAAGTAGAACAGTCTCGTGGCATCGAGGCCCCGCTGTTCGAATGGCGCGCGAAACTCCGCCTTCTGGTGCATCATCGGAGCGGCAGTCGCCGCACCCACGACCCTGTCCCCATCCATTGCGGCGACCAGCACCGCGCCGGGCGCAGCCGCATATTCGCGCAGGTAATCGGCCTCGTATACAAGATCGCCGTCGTACAGATAGGGGTAGTCCGCAAAGACCCGGATGCGAAGCTCGGCCAGTTCACCGAGCAACCGCAGCATCTCGGCTTCCACCACCCGGCGGACCGCGAGACCCATCAGCCGGCCACCTGCCGTGTCCAGTCGGCCAGATTGTAGTACATCGTGAGGCGGGTGATCTTGCCGTCGGCCGTTTCAATGAACGCCCCGGCAGGGAGGTCATAGATCTGGCCGCTTGCCGCGGGCAGCCCCTCATCCGTGGCGATATATTGGCCATGGACGACGAATTCGGCAGCAGCACGGCTGCCGTCATCGTTCACCATGAGAACAATATCGTCGAGGCGCTCGCGATAACAGCGTTCCATGTGAGCCAGGAAACCCCGATAGCGGGCCTTGCCGACTTGCCGCTCGCCCTGATTGACATCGTGAACGACGTCGTCGGACAGACAGGCGAGCATGCCTTCCCAGTTCCCGGCGTTGAATGCCGAGTAGTAGCGGTCGAGAAGCGCAAGGGTTGCCTGGCGGCACATGGGTGGGATTCCGGCAATGGTGTGAGTCAGGAATCAGACGATAATTGGTGCACAGCAGCGCGAGCAATACTGCCAAACATGTCTGTATTGACGCAACACCCCAGCTTTCCACCAGGTGGGATGAGAACTAAGCCCCTCCGGAGCATCACTCAGGACCAGCCATCCCGCTCTTCGAGGTCGGCGGCGAGCTGGCCGATCACGCGGTAGCAATCGAGCACCTGGCCGACCGATGAATTCGGCTCGCGCCCCTCGCGGATCGCGGCGACGAATTCGCGGTCCTGCAGTTCGATGCCGTTCATCGACACATCTACCTTGCTCACGTCGATCGGCTCTTCCTTGCCGGTCACGAGGTCGTCGTAGCGCGCGATATAGGTCGCACTGTCGCCGATGTAGCGGAAGAAGGTTCCCAGCGGCCCGTCGTTGTTGAACGAGAGCGAAAGGGTGCAGATCGCGCCGGTCTCGGCCTTGAGTTGGATCGACATGTCCATGGCGATGCCGAGCTCGGGATGCTTGGGCCCCTGGATCGCATTGGCCTTGACGATCCGGCCCGACTGGTAGGCGAACAGGTCGATCGTGTGCGCCGCATGGTGCCACAGCAGGTGGTCGGTCCACGACCGCGGCTCGCCCTTGGCGTTCATGTTCTTGCGGCGGAAGAAGTAGGTCTGCACGTCCATCTGCTGCAGGGCGAATTCGCCCGCGACGATCTGGTTGTGCACGTACTGGTGCGAGGGATTGAACCGGCGGGTATGGCCGACCATGCAGACAAGCCCAGTTTCCTTCTGCTTGGCGACGACCGCCTCGGCATCGGCCCAGGAATCCGACAGCGGGATTTCCACCTGCACGTGCTTGCCCGCCTCCATACAGGCAATCGCCTGCGCGGCGTGCATCTGGGTGGGGGTGCACAGGATCACGGCATCGACATCGTCGCGGGCCAGGGCGTCGCCCAGTTCGGTCGACGAATGGCGTGCGCCGTACTTGGCAGCTACGGCCGCGGCCTGTTCGGCGGTGCGGCTGATGATGGAGACGATTTCGACACCGTCGATGTTGTTGAGGCCGTCGAGGTGCTTTTCACCGAAGGCGCCGGCACCGGCCAGAGCGATACGCATGGGCATTGTCCTTGCTGGAAATAAAAAGACCGGCCCGGCGAATGATCGCCGGACCGGCAGGTGGAGAGACGGTCAGGCGGGTTCGAGCACGATGTGGCCGATCGCCGTATTGCTGCAAGGGACGTGATAGTGACGGTGAAGGCACTTCGTCCGATGGCCCAGTGCGCCGCGCATGATCAGCCACATCACCATTTCGATCCCCTCGGAACCGGTTTCGCGCAGGTATTCGATGTGCGGAATTTTTCGCACGGCATCGCTGTCGCCGACCAGCCCGTCCATGAACCGGTTGTCCCAGTCGGCGTTGATGAGGCCCGCGCGCGGCCCCTGGAGCTGGTGGCTCATCCCGCCGGTGCCCCAGATCTGGACGTTGAGATCATCGGGGAAGCTGGCGACAGCGCGGGCAATCGCCTCGCCCAGTGCCCAGCAGCGGTTGCCCGAGGGCACGGGATAGGTGACGACGTTGACCGCCAGCGGGATGACCTTGCAAGGCCATTCGGCGGGCGTGCCGAACATCATCGAGAGCGGCACGGTCAGGCCATGGTCGACGTCCATCTCGTTGATGATGGTCATGTCGAAATCGTCGAGGATAAGGCTCTGGGCGATGTGCCAGGCCAGGTCCGGATGGCCGATCACATCGGGCACCGGTCGCTGCCCCCAACCTTCATCGGCAGGTTTGAACCGCTCGCCGGTGCCGATCGCGAAGGTGGGGATGATATTGGCGTCGAAGGCCGAGGCGTGGTCGTTGTAGACGAGGATCACAACGTCGGGCTTTTCCGCCTTTTCCCACGTGCGCGTCCACTCGTAACCCTTGAAGATCGGGCCGAAATAGTCGTCGCCGGTCTTGCCCTGGTCCACCGCCACGCCGAGCAGCGGCACGTGGCTGGAGCCAACGCCTGCAGTTATCCGGGCCATGTCAGGACTTCCCTTCGGCGGCGGCGCGGTTGGCCCTGATCGAGCGGTTGCCCTCCGGGCTCCGTCCGCCATTCAGCATCATCTGCCGGTATTCGGGGAAGGTCATGTCGGTCATCGTCGAGCAGGCCTCGGCAAAGGGAATGCCGTCGGTGGAGAAGATCTTGGAGAGGAAATAGATGTTGCCGCCCAGATCGAGCATCCGGTTGTAGTCGCGCGCCAGCACGGCCTGCTTCTGCTCCTCGCTGAGCGGCCATACGTCCAGATAGGCGCGCTCGCCCGCCTTCCACCGATCGCGGTTCGCCGGCTTCATCAGGCTCATCGCGAACTGGTTGAGGTGATAGCCCTGCCGCGCGCGCGTCGCGGTATAGACGCGGGTGCCGGGGATATCGTCGAACTCGGCGAGGTAGGCGTGGATGTCGGCCTGCTGGCCGGTCATGCCCCTTCACTCCAGGCAAAGGCCAGGGGCGCCTCGCGGAAGGCGAAACGATCGAGGTGCGAGGCGATCACCCCACGCATGCGCTCCGCACCCTCGGCGTCTGCCGTCTCCAGCCGGATCGCGACACCGTCGGGCCGGGCGGTGAAGGTGGCCCGGCTGGTCTCGCTGAACGGCACTTCACCCACGCCATCGGCATAGGTCGTGGCGAACTTGTGGCCCCAGTGCTTGACGAGCTGCTGGATGTACCGGTCGGCCGAGGCGGTCGGCGCGAAGCCTTCGCTGATCATGCATCTGCTCCCTTGTGCTGCGCGGCGATAGCGCGCGCGATCATCTGCCGCGCGCGGACGCCGCCTTCGTCGATCCGGTAGGCGGAAAGCCTGAGGTCCGGGTTGGCGAGGATCGCCTGCTGCTGCGCTTCCAGCAGCTCCTTGTCCTGGGCGAAGACTCCGGCCTGCTGGCGCCGGAAGCGCTCGGTAAATCCGGCGTCGTCCACGTCGAAGTTGCGCGCCATGCCCCAGAAGTAGTGGTGGCTGGTCTCGCTTTCAGGGGTCATGAAGTCGATCACCATGCCGCGCACGCCCTGGTCGTGGCTGTCGATCGTCGCCCCGGCGTTCACCGGCGCCACGCCCACGTCGATCATCACCGAGGCAGGGAGTGCGAACTGGCACACCTGCCAACGGTCCACAGGGCCATCCTGTTTCAGTGCCCCGCGCCAGAATGGCGGGGAGTCGATCCCGGGCATCCAGCGGCGGACATAGACCACCCCGTCATCGACCACGGTCTCGATCGGAGCGTCCATGATCTCGGGCTGGCCGATGGAGCCAGCATGGACATATGTCTCGTGCGTGAGATCCATCAGGTTGTCGACCATCAGCCGGTAGTCGCAGGCGACGTGGTAATGGCCACCGGCGACGGTCCAGCCGGATGACGAACAGGGCCACAGGTCCGGGATCAACGCCGGATCGGCCAGCGCCTTATCGCCCACCCAGACCCAGACGAAGCGGTGCCGCTCATGAGTGGCAAAGGTCTCCACGCAGACCGCGCGGTTCACCGGGTCGGTGCGGATCGGCATTTCCTCGGCCACGCCGTCCGGGCCAAGCTTGAGCCCGTGATACTTGCAGCGGATCGAATCCCCCTCGCGCAGCCCCAGCGACAGCGGCAGCAGCCGATGCGGGCAGGCATCGCGCAGGGCGACCACGCTACGATCGAGCTTGCGGTAGAACACCATGGGCACGCCGCAGATCGTGCGCGCCAGCGGGGCGGAATCGATCTCCGCATCCCAGCCCGCCACGTACCACGCATTGGTCTGCCAGGTCGTCACAGCCCGCGCTCTTTCAGCTTGGCGTCCAACCGCGGGAACACGCGCCGGGCATTGCCCTCGAAGATCGCGTGCCGCGCCTCGGCCGAGATATCCAGCGCGTCGACATAGCGCTTGGTGTCGTCGAAATAGAAGCCCGTGGTCGGGTCGATCCCGCGCACCGCGCCGACCATTTCGCTGCCGAACAGGATGTTCCTGGTGTCGATCACGTCGGCCAGCAGGTTTATGCCCGGCTGGTGGTAGACGCAGGTGTCGAAGAACACGTTGTTCATCAGGTGGCTTTTCAGGTCGGGCTTCTTGAGCATGTCGGCGAGCCCGCGATAGCGCCCCCAGTGATAGGGCACCGCCCCGCCGCCGTGCGGGATGATGAACCGCAGGCTCGGGAAGCGGCTGAACAGGTCGCCTTCCAGCAGCTGCATGAAGGCCACGGTGTCGGCCGCGATGTAGTAGCCGCCGGTCGCGTGCATCGCCGGATTGCAGCTGCCGGAAACGTGGATCATCGCCGGCACGTCGAGCTCGCACATCGCCTCGTAGAACGGAAACCAGTAGGCGTCGGTCAGCGGCGGATGGGTGAAGCGCCCACCGCCCGGATCGGGATTGAGGTTGCAGCCGATGAAGCCCAGCTCGCTCACGCAGCGGCGCAGTTCGGCCACCGAACTGGCCATGTCCGCTTCGGGCGACTGCGGCAGCATGCACACGCCGGCAAACGTCTCCGGAAACAGGCCGACCACCCGCCCGATCAGGTCGTTGCAGACCTGCGCCCATTGCACCGCCACCGACTGGTCGCCCACATGCGGGGCCATGGCGCTGGCCCGGGGGGAGAAGATCGTCAGGTCCGCCCCGCGCTCCCTGATCAGGCGCAGCTGGTTGACCTCGATCGTCTCGCGGATCTCGACGTCGGAGATCGCCGGATAGGGCGGCGCGGGCTGGCCGGCCTTGAACGCCGCCTTCTGCTCCTCGCGCCAGGCGTCGTGGGCCTTCGGGAGCACGGTATAGTGCCCGTGGCAATCGATGACGAGACTCACACGCCCTCTCCCT
>DASTGC010000195.1:0-5162 GCA_035719485.1 Novosphingobium sp. | reverse complement strand
ACCGAGGAAATGGCGCAAGGCGAATTCCCCGCGCTGATCCACTGCTTCACCGCCTCGGCCGGCTTTGCGCGCGCCATGCTCGACCTCAGCCTGACGATCTCGCTCTCCGGAATCGTGACCTTCAAGAACGCCAAGGACTTGCAGGAGATTGCCAAGACCATCCCGGAAGACCGGCTGCTGGTCGAAACCGACGCCCCGTTCCTCGCGCCGGTGCCGCACCGGGGCCGCCCATGCGAGCCGGGCTTCGTGGCCGACACCGCCCGGTTCGTGGCGGACCTGCGCGGCGTGAGCCCAGAAGCCCTGGCCAAAACCACCGGTGCCAACTTCGCCCGGCTGTTCGCGAAAGCCGGCCTGTGAAGCTGATCATGCTCGGCTCGGGCACCTCGACCGGCGTGCCGCGGATCGGCGGCCTCGACGGGCGCGGCGATTGGGGTGAGTGCGACCCGGCCGAGCCGCGCAACCGCCGCAGCCGGGTATCGATCGTAGTGGAAAACGCCGCGGGCTCGCGGATTCTGGTTGATACGTCGCCCGACTTGCGCAGCCAGCTTATCGCCAATGGCATTGACCAGGTCGACGCGGTGTTCTGGACCCACGACCATGCCGATCACACCCACGGCATCGATGACCTGAGGCCCATGCGCTATGGCCGCGGCGGGCCGCTGCCCGGCTACGGCCACGAGGAAACCGTGCGCCGCCTGCGCAATCGCTTTGGCTATGTGTTTGCCGGACAACACGGCTACGCCACGATCTGCACTATCGAACCGCTCGATCGGCTGCGAATGTGCGCCGGATTCGGTGTGAGCTGGTGCCAGATGGAGCACGGACCTGCGCAGACCACCGCGTTCCGCTTTGAAGCGGACGGAGGATCGATCGGTTACGCAACAGACTTCAGTGCCATCAACCGCGAAATGGTCGAGCTGTTCGACAGTGCCGACATTCTCGTTGTCGACTGCCTCAAGCGCGAGCCGCATCCGACTCATGCGCATCTGGCGATGTCGCTCGAACTGGCCGAGGCCGCACGGGTGAAGACCGCCGTGCTCACGCACATGGACCGGTCGATGGACTATGCCACGGTCAGCCATGAAGTGCCCGGCCACGTGCTCGTCGGCTACGACGGGCTGGTGCTGGAGGCCTGAACGATGGGCGGACTGGACGGGGACAAGATCGTCGCGCTGATCGGCGTAGTCATGGCCATGATACTCGTTGGCCGCAGTTCGCGACTGCGCGTCCTTTCCACCCGGAAAAAGCTGATTATAGGGGCGGTTTGGGCGCTAATATTCGGGTTGGTGGCCGGCCTCGCCGGGATGATGGCCCGCCACCCGTGATCCTGCGCTAATTCGCTTTTCCCCGGATCGGCAATCACTCATAGTGCGTCCCGCTCGGCCAAAATGGTCGACGCCAATCCCGTCGACCGAGAGGATGTGGGATGGACGACCTCAGAATTTCGCGACGCGCGGTGATTGGGGGAGCCGGCCTGGCCTTGGCAATGGCAGAGCCCGCGCGGGGTGCGAGCAGGAGACCCATCGGAACCGATCGACCCGGTAAGGTTGTTCGGCGAGACTTTCGGGTGGATGTGTCTCAGGCTGTCGGGGCCGGCGTGTCGGGCGGAAAGCCGCAGTGGCTTGGCGCACGGGTCGTTGCGCCAGCTCATGTGCCAGCTCATGTGGCAGAGAACGGCACGGTGCCTGTGGTCATCTGCACTCACGGCGGGACATTCGACAAGCGCTATTTCGACATGCACGTGCCAGGTCGCACCGGCTACAGCATGGCCGAACGCTTTGCCGCGGTGGGTATCGTTGTCGTTGCATTCGATATGCTCGGCATCAGTGGCAGCAGCCGCCCGGAAAAAGCGGACACCGTCAGCCGGTTCGTCCAGGCAGCTGCACTGGACGCCGCTGCTCGCAGTGTTTTCGATCAGCTGGTCCGGGGGCAACTCGACCGACGAATCCCGGCACTGCCGCACATCCGCCGCATCGGCCTGGCCCATTCCATGGGGGTAATGGTGACAGTGGTCCAGCAGGCGAACCATCATACTTTCGAGCAGCTTCTGTTGCTGGGTTACAGCATCAAGGGCGTCGAGCTGCGTCATTCGACGATTCCGACCCTCGGGTCACCGCAATCCCAATTCGATCAGCCCGATAACCTTCGCCGTCTCAGGGAAGGTTTGCGCCGGGAATATTACCTGTCCGATGTTCCGGGCGACGTGATCGCCGCTGACGAGGCCGCGGCTGCGCCGCCGCCGCAGCCGGCCGGGCTCGAGGCAATCGGTGCTGGCGTGGCACTTGCCGAGGCAGGCAGGATCGGGGAGCCGGTCTTCCTTGGCTATGGCGAGCGCGACATTTCGCCAGATCCTCGTGCCGAGCTCGGGGCTTTCACAAGTTGCAGGGATATGACCTTGGTCCTCTTTCCCGATGTCGCGCATGCCCATAACCTTGCTAATGGGCGGAATGAGGTGTGGAGGCGGTCTCTTGCCTGGATTGGCTCATTCGCCTGACGCGCCGACGATTCCAGATTTAACATAATATATATTATCAGTCTAAGCAACGAGACAGGACCCGCGTGAATCCGAAGCCACCAGCCGAGCCCCCCCTCGCTGAAGAACCACTCGCAAGGCTGTTGGCGATCATGGCCCAGCTCCGCGATCCAGAGCACGGGTGCGACTGGGACGTTGCGCAAACCTTCACGACAATCGCCCCGTACACCATCGAGGAAGCCTACGAGGTCGCCGACGCGATCGAGCGCGACGACATGGCGGCGCTGCGCGACGAACTCGGCGACCTGCTCCTCCAGGTGGTGTTCCACTCGCGCATGGCCGAGGAAGCCGGGCTGTTTGATTTCGCCGCTGTTGCCTGCGCTATCGCCGACAAGATGGAATCGCGCCATCCCCACGTATTCGGAAGCGCGAGCCCGACCGGGCAGCACCGCGAAGCGCGCTGGGAGCGTCTCAAGGCCGAAGAACGCGCCGCGCGCGGCGCCACCAGCGCGCTCGACGGGGTCGCCCTGGCCCTGCCGGCGCTGATGCGCGCGGAGAAGCTGCAGAAACGTGCGGCGCGGGTTGGTTTTGACTGGGAGGATTTCGACGGCCCGGCAGACAAGGTGCGAGAGGAGCTTCAGGAGCTGGCTGAAGCGGGATCGGACGAAGAACGCTTTGCCGAGGCTGGCGATCTGCTGTTCGCGGCGGTCAATGCCGTGCGCGCCATGGGCATTGCGCCAGAAGACGCACTCCGTGCAGCTAATCTGAAATTCGAACGTCGATTCAGAAGTATGGAAGCCATTGCAACGGCTGAAGGTGAACTATTTGCCGAACTGCCCATCGGCCGCCAGGAAGCCCTGTGGCAGCAAGTAAAGGCTGGCGAACGCGGCTAGCCTTCGCCACGCTCGTGCTCCAGCAGGCTCCGCTTGATGGCCTCGCCCCAAGCATAGCCCCCCAGGCTGCCGTCCGACCGGATCACCCGGTGACACGGGATCAACACAGCGACGGGATTTGCCCCATTGGCAGAACCGGCAGCACGAACGGCACCGGGGTTTCCGACAGCCGCGGCAATCTGAGCGTAGCTGCGGGTCTCCCCGGGCGGTATCTCACGCAGCGCTTGCCAGACCCGCTCCTGAAATGCCGTACCACGGACATCAAGGGGTATGACGCTCCCCTGCGCGGGCATGTCGACAGCGCTGATCACAGCTTCGAGCAGGGCCAAAAAGGTGCCGTCTCCAGGAGCCAGTCGAGCCTTGGGAAAGCGCCGAGCAAGGTCTTCGCCGCTCTCGCCAAAGGCCAACCGGCAGATGCCCTTGTCGGTCGCCGCGACGAGCATGGGCCCAAACCGGCTGTTAACAACAGCCCAGCGGATCGTCACCCCTTCCCCGCCGCGGTTCCACGCCGAAGGCGCCATGCCGAGCCGCTCGCCCGCATTGGCATAGAACCGCGAGGGTCCGGAATAGCCGGCCGCGTAAATCGCACCGGTCACGTCGGCCTCCGACGTAAGGGCCCCGGTTGCCCGTTCCGCCATGATGGCACGGGCAAAGGCACTTGGAGAAAGCCCCGTATGGCGAGTGAACACCCGCTGGAAATGGCTGGGCGAATAGCCGGTGGCGGCGGCCAGTGCGGCCAACGAGACCGGCCGCCCGGCCTGCCTGATCGCGGCGATAGCGCCCAGTACCGCCTGTTCGTCACGCCCGAGGTCATCCGGTGCGCAGCGCAGGCATGGCCGAAGCCCCGCTTCCCTCGCGGCAGCACCATCGGCAAAAAAGCGTACGTTGGCGCGAACAGGATGGCGGGCCGCGCAACTCGGGCGGCAATATATCCCCGTGGATATAACGCCAGTGACGAAGCGCCCGTCGAAGGCCCGGTCGCGGGCGACCACGGCGCGCCAGGCGGCCTCTTCGTCGATCTCTTCGGCTTTCGGTTCGGACATCACGCAGGTCATGGCAGGGCTTCCTTCAGGCGCAAAGCCCTTGCATGGAAAGGGGCGATCGGCATCCCGCGGCTTGCGGTCAAACTGCCGCTTGGGCTAGGCCCCGCTGGTGAAGCGGATAATCGCCCTGCTTGTCGTCGCCCTCGCCCTCCCTCTGGCGTTGCTGCCTCAGCGCGCGGGCGCCGATCCGAGCGATATTGCCGCAGCCTCGCGCTCCGTCGTGCGGGTCGTTCTGATCTCGCGCACGGCGGCAGGCGTCGCGCTGATCGGGCACGGCTCCGGGTTTGCCGTCGGCCCTGATCTGGTGGTGACCAACGCCCACGTCGTAGCCCCGCTCGCGGAAGACCCGAACATGCGGGCGGGAATCGTGCCATCGCAGGGCAAAAGCGGCTATTTCGCGAAGATCGTCGCGTTTTCCCCCCGCAATGACCTGGCCCTGCTGCGCCTCGCCGAACAGGGCTCCCTGGTGCCTGCCACGCTATTTACCGGCGCGGTGACCGACGGCGAAGACGTCTACGCCGTCGGCTACCCCGGCAATGTCGACCAGGCCCAGGGCCTCAACCCGACCGACCTGATGAGCCCGGTCGCCCCGGTGAAAACGCGCGGCGCGGTCTCGGCCGGCCGGACAAGCAAGGGCTTCGAGACCATTCTCCACACCGCACCGATCGGCTCTGGCAATTCCGGCGGTCCCCTGCTCGACTCATGCGGCCGGGTGATCGGGGCCAATTCCTTCGGCACTGCGTCGGAAACCAG
>DASTGC010000194.1:0-3791 GCA_035719485.1 Novosphingobium sp. | reverse complement strand
AGCAGGAGGCCGACTCCCAGGCCCCCCAGCGCGAAAAACGCGAAGAGAAAAGCGACGATGCCATAGATCGCGATCCGCTGCGCCGCCTCTCCGGCGACTTTCGCCCGGGAAACCTGGAATGCCAGTTCAGCTTCGGCGAGCGACTTTGCGTCGGAGGCGAGCTGCCGGACATCGCTTAGCAGTGCCGAGATGCCGCCGCTCTCAACCGGGGCCTCGACATGATCAACTGCCGGCGTTGCGCCGATCGAATCTAAGGGTGGTGCATCCATCAGGGCGGTCCGACCAGCGCGCGCCGATCAATCGCCCGACTTGTCGGAACCCTTGAACAGGCGCGAGAGCATGAACCCCGCGACCGCGGCAATGCCGATGGCCACGCCCGGGCTCTTGCGCACGGCTTCGCGTGCGTCCTCGGCCAGTTCGCCCAGGTCCTTGGCATCCAGCCGGGCCGCGGCGTCTTCCATGGAACGTGCGGCCGAGCGGGCATAGTCCCCGTATTTGACGCCCAGCTTCTCATCGATCGTGCCGGCACTGTCGGACACCAGGCGGGCTGCGGCGGAAATCCCTTCAACCGTCTTGGCCTTGCCGTCCTGGGCGAGGGCTCCGGCGCGTTCCTTGGCCTGGCTGGTCATGTTCCTGGCTTCCTCGAGCAGGGCGTCGCTCTGGCTCGACAGCTTCTCGCGATAGGCGCCTGCCGTATCCTGTGCCTGCGCGGCAAGGGCTTGGGCGCCGGCGCGGGCTTCCTCGATCGCGGCGGAAAACTTGGCCCGCGCCACGCCCGTGGTGGCCTGCGCCGAATCGGCAGCGGAATCGATCGCCGCCGCCACTGGGGCAACCTTGGGGGCGCGAGGCTTGCGCGCGGGCTTGGCAGAATCCGGTGTGGCGGTAGTATCGGCCATGATAATTCCCTTTATTATCAGAGCCCTGTTGCTGGGCCTGCGGAGAGTGAGAGCCGCCGCCGGGCGGCCTTTACGATCCATTCCGGTGCGTGAAACAGCCACGCCTGCGGGACATGATGCGGCAACGCCGCTTGCCTGCCAAGGTTCCTTCGGCCAAGGGGCCTTGCAAACAGGTAAACCGCCGGGCAACCGGCCCCGAAACACCCTGCCGCATCAGGAGGAAAAGCCCGCCATGACCGCCATCATCGATATCCACGGCCGCGAGATTCTCGACAGCCGGGGCAACCCGACAGTCGAAGTGGACGTGCTGCTTGACGATGGCAGCTTCGGCCGCGCGGCGGTGCCATCAGGCGCTTCGACCGGTGCCCACGAAGCGGTCGAACTGCGCGATGGCGACAAGGGGCGGTATCTCGGCAAGGGCGTGGTCAAGGCGGTCGAGGCGGTGAACGGTGAGATCGCCGAGGCGCTCGTTGGCCTCGACGCCGAGGACCAGCGCGACATCGACCTGGCGATGATCGAACTGGACGGGACCGAGAACAAGGGCCGCCTGGGCGCCAATGCAATCCTTGGCACGAGCCTTGCCGTCGCCAAGGCCGCTGCCAATGCCCGCGGCCTGCCGCTCTATTCCTACGTCGGCGGGGTTTCCGCCCATGTTCTGCCGGTGCCGATGATGAATATCATCAACGGCGGCGAGCATGCCGACAACCCGATCGACTTTCAGGAATTCATGATCATGCCGGTCGGCGCGAGCTCGCTGGCGGAGGCCGTGCGATGGGGCGCCGAGATCTTCCACACCCTCAAGAAGGGCCTACATGACAAGGGCCTCGCTACGGCCGTTGGCGATGAGGGCGGCTTCGCGCCGAACCTCGCCAGCACGCGCGACGCGCTGGATTTCGTCATGGCCTCGATTGAGAAGGCCGGGTTCAAGGCAGGGACCGATGTCAAGCTGGCGCTGGACTGCGCGGCGACCGAGTTCTTCAAGAACGGCAAGTATGAGATCAGCGGCGAGGGGCTGAGCCTGAGCCCGGTGCAGATGGCCGACTACCTTGCCCAGCTGGCTGCGGATTACCCGATCGTCTCGATCGAGGACGGCATGAGCGAGGACGACTTCGAGGGCTGGAAGGCGCTGACCGACAAGATCGGCGGCAAAGTGCAGCTGGTCGGCGACGACCTTTTCGTGACCAATCCCAAGCGCCTGACGATGGGCATCGAGAAAGGGCTGGCCAACTCGCTGCTTGTCAAGGTCAACCAGATCGGATCGCTGACCGAAACGCTTGAGGCGGTGAGCATCGCGCAGCGCGCCGGCTACACCGCGGTCATGTCGCACCGATCGGGCGAGACCGAGGATGCGACCATCGCCGATCTCGCCGTTGCCACCAACTGCGGCCAGATCAAGACAGGTTCGCTCGCCCGCTCGGACCGGCTCGCTAAGTACAACCAGCTTATCCGCATCGAGGAGGAGTTGGGCGGCGCGGCGCGCTATGCCGGCGCTTCGGCATTCGGGCGCCTGGCCTGACTCAGTCCCCCAACCAGCTGGTGGCGCGGCTCTGCGGTGGGCCGGGCTACCGCCTTGGTTCCGAGGCATCATCGCCCTCCGCCGCGGCGCGGGCGAAATAGGCTACCATTTTGGCGTAGGCTTCGGTCGACAGGCGAACGAAGATCCGCCGGGCATCGGCGGGATCGGCTTCCCTGACTACCAGTCCGCGCTCCTCGAGGAGAGACAACCAGCGCAGTGCCGTGGTGGTCGGCACGGCCGAGCCGATGCAGGCGCTGGTGACGGGAACGCGCTTGCGCTCCTTGGCGGCAATGAACAGGTCGAGCAGCAGGTCCCATGCCGGTTCGCCAAAGAGAGACTCCTCAAAAAACAGGATCCGACTGCGCCGGCGGCGATAGGTTTGTCGCGCGTGGTGCAGCCAACGCCTCTCGTCGTCCGCAAGGCTGGCCGGGGGAGGGGTGACATCCGCATCCTGGGTCGCATCTTCCCCTCGTTCCAGTTCGGAGGCGAGGAGGAGCAGCTCGTTCGCGGCGGTAATGAGACGGCGGGCGTGGGTTTGCCGTGTTGGAACGTCATGAGTCAGATCGGCGGAGTGAGAGGTTGAGAATAGCAGGGGGGTGGCTACGGGCTGCGCCCCTCCTGATTGCCGTACCGCGAGATCCACTTGCGATGAATCCTCTGAATTGGTGCTGAGTGGCTCGGCCTGGAACAGCGCCGATCCGGTTCGCCCAACTTCCCCCCTATGCTCGACCATTTGCGAAGAGCCCTCTGACGCAGCCCGGCCCAGGGGGCGACGTCAACGACAACCTAGCGAAACAACCGATTGCGTGGGACTGAAACTAGTCCGTTTTCGAGCTATCACCGTTCAGTTTGAATTGAATTTTTGCTTGATGAATTGCCATTGCCAGATGCGCGGCAGCAAGGCTGGCATCATGGCTGTCCAGCGCGGCGAGGCACAGTTCCATTTGTTTGATGATTTCAGCCGGGTCCGAAAGATCGGCACGTTGATTCGGGTCAGCCGCGCCGGTGCCGGGCAAGATCAACATGAATTCCGACATGTCGACTCCGTGTGTCCGGTCAGCCAGGGAAAGCGAGGCTGGCATCGAACCATTATGGAGGCAACAGGTGGAAGGTCGGTTGCCTTCGGCCTTGGCAATACTCCTGATGCGACATCGTGGGCAAGCAGTCCGCTCGCATGGTAAGGGGGTGGCGGTCCACAAGGGCAGGGCCTATAGCGGAGTTCCGCAAGCCCGGCCATTGGCTGGACTGGGCCTGCGGCCGGTCTGGTCGCCCCCCAGTTGAGGTTTGATTGCTCCTGCGCCCGCTTCGACTCCCCGTCCATGCCGCGATTCGTGCTTTTGCGCTTGCCATGGCGACGATGTCGCTCGGGCTCGGAGGCT
>DASTGC010000193.1:0-12287 GCA_035719485.1 Novosphingobium sp. | reverse complement strand
CCGGATGTCATACTCCCGGAAGTCCCACGCGCAGAGTTTCGTGAACATGCGGATCGCCGCCTTGCTGGCGGAATAGATTGGCAGAAACGGAAAGATCGCCTTCAGCCCGCTGGTCGACCCGAAATTGACGATGGAGCCTTTCCCGGCCAGCTTCATGGCCGGGAGGATTTCCCTGCAGCCCAGGAACGTCCCCTTGAAGTTGACCCCCATGATCCGTTCATAGTCTTCAAGCGTGGTCAGCTCGATCCGCCGCGATCCGCCGACACCGGCATTGTTGACCAGTCCGTCGACCCTGCCGTGCACTGCGATGGCCTGGCGCACCAGGCTCTGCCAGTCCTTTTCCGAAGTAACGTCGAGGCGAATGAAACTGGCCGATGCCCCCTCGTCGCGAATCGCCTCCGCGGTTGCCTCACCCTGCTCGTCGATGTCCGCCAGGATGACCTCCGCACCTCGGCTCGCCAGCAGGCGGCTGCATGCAGCGCCCATGCCCTTGGCCGCCCCGGTCACCACGATCACGCGGTCCACCAGCGAAAGCTTCTCAAAGCCCATTGTCTACTCCTAGGCCGACCTAGCGCCGACGCAGAGCAAAGCTTGGCAAGCTGCTGCAATCTCCACAAGCGGAACGACAAAAAGTGTGCGGTTGCGGAGCGGGTACGCACCCGTCAAGTTCCCGTGGTGGCACTGCTCACGTTCATTGGAGATCACTGGGACCACAAGGCTGTCGCGGTCATGAAGCCGCGCCGGGGTCGACAGCTAGGTCTCAGTTTGGGTTCTGTTGATTGGCGCTGATCTATTCAGATCAGCGATCCAGACATGGGCAGAGGGCGTGGCAGAGTTCGCTGACAATTTCGGCCGCGTGGCCGTCCGGGGAGCCGCGTCAATCGTTTTGGCCGTGGCCAATAATCTGCCCGAGGTCGTCGACGCCGCATCGGTGCCGAACGTGTCGAATGATTCGGTGTTCGACAAACAAATCTGTCTGCAAACCCGTCTAAATAGGCCGTTAAACACCTGCTTTAGAATGTGAATTATGGTGAGCCCTGCTGGGTTCGAACCAGCGACCTACTGATTAAAAGTCAGTTGCTCTACCGACTGAGCTAAGGGCCCTTCGTCCGGTCCGTCAGCCCGGGGGCAAGGCGCGGCTTAGGGGTGGGGCGAGGTCGGGTCAAGCGGGCATGCAGGTGGGCGGGGGTGAGGCCAGACAGCGGGTCGCGGGCCTCATTGCCCCAGAGGCGCATCGGGCAGAGCACGAATTCACGTTGGCGATAGGCGGGGTGCGGGATCAGCAGCCGCGGTGAGGCCCATGGCCCGAAATCCCACAGCACGATGTCGAGATCGAGCACCCGAGCGGTCCAGCGCCGTCCTCCTGCACGCCGCCCGAAGCGTTGCTCGATATGCTTGAGGCACTCCAGCAGGTCCTCGGGCGCCAGCCCGGTTTCGATCAGCGCCACGGCATTGGCATAGGTCCGCCGTGACGGCCCAAGCGGGCGGCTTTCAACGACGGACGACGCCCGCAACACGCCGAGGCCCTCCTGCGCGAGGATCTCCAGCGCCGCGGCGATGATCGACCGGGGCCGCCCGTGGCGGTGGTGCCAGCGATTGGAGCCGAGCGCGATTACATAGCGGTGAGCGCGCTGCTCCATCGGGCTCGGCTCAGATGTCCTGGCAGAGACGGGTGTAGAGCTGCGGTCGGCGATCCCGGAAGAACCCCATGCCCGCCCGGTGCCGCGCGGCCCGATCGAGGTCGAGACGCGCCGTTATCACGCCGGTCTCCTCTGCCCCGAACTCTTCCGCGAAGTCGCCCCATTCGTCGGCAATGAATGAGTGGCCGTAGAAGCGCTGCCCATCTTCCGTGCCGATGCGGTTGGCTGCGATCACCGGCATGCAGTTCGACACCGCGTGGCCGAGCATAGCCCGCCGCCACATCCGGCTCGTATCAAGATCGGCGTCATAGGGTTCGCTGCCGATCGCGGTAGGGTAGAGCAGCAGTTCCGCGCCGAGGAGCGCCATCACTCGGGCGCATTCGGGATACCATTGGTCCCAGCAGATGCCGATCCCTATCCGCGCGGTGCCCCCCGTGCACGGCAGGTCCCACACCTTGAAGCCGTCGTTGCCGGGCCGGAAATAGTACTTTTCCTCGTAGCCCGGCCCATCGGGGATGTGGCTCTTGCGATAGGTGCCCATGATCGTGCCATCCGGGCCGATCATGGCAAGGGTGTTGTAGAAGTGCTGCCCGTCGCGCTCGAAGAAGCTGGTCGGGATGGCCACCTTGAGCTTGGCGGCAAGCACCTGCATCGCCAGTACCGACGGATGCGCCGCCACGGGGCGGGCGAGGGCAAACAGCGCCTCGTCCTCCTCCTTGCAGAAGTAGGGCCCGGAAAACAGTTCGGGCGGGAGCACGATCTGGGCGCCGCTCGCCGCTGCCTGCTCAACCAGGGCTGAAACGGCCGCGATGTTTTCGGCCTCGTCGGACGCGCTCAGCGAGAGCTGGAGCGCGGCGACGGTGACCTGGCGGGAGCTTTGGAACATGGGGTTCAAATAGAAGCCCGGCCTGCCCAAGTCCACCTTGCACCACGCGTCCAACGGACACGATGACAGGACCGCCTCCACCCCCTATCTGTACTGCCAAGAAACGATGGAGCGGCACGATATGGCTGAGGCAATTTTCGCGGGGGGGTGCTTCTGGTGCACCGAGGCCGTGTTCCGCGATGTGATCGGCGTAAGCGGGGTCTCCAGCGGCTACATCGGCGGCCAGACCGCGGATCCCACCTATCGCGAGGTCTGTTCGGGCATGACCGGCCATGCCGAAGCGATCCGCCTGACTTACGATCCGGACGTGGTCTCCTATGGCGAACTGCTCGACATGTTCATGGCCACGCACGACCCTACGCAGCTCAACCGCCAGGGCAACGATGTCGGGACGCAATACCGCTCGGCGATCTTCCCCCTCGATGCGGATCAGCGCGCGGAAGCCGAGGCGGCGATTGCCCGGGCCCAGGAGGAGCGTGACCAGCCTGTCGTTACCACTATCGAAGGGCCGGCGAAATGGTACCCGGCAGAGGATTACCACCAGGAGTATTGGGAAGGGGAAGGCCAGCGCAATCCCTATTGCCTGGCTGTTATCCCGCCCAAGCTGGCCAAGCTGCGCAAGAGCTTCGCCGCCCGCGTGCGCCCGTGATTCGGCAAGGACTGCAGCGCGCGAGACTTGCGGTCACTGAACTATTCGGTACAGAGATTTGCATCCGATTTCGGTAACCGGCGCGGGTCCGGTCCGCGTCCGTCGGTCAACTTGTAGGGAGAGCATGTGATGGGAGTTTGGTCCTTCGAAGGCAAGCGGGTGGTCATCGCCGGCTGTTTCTCCGGCATGGGTGAGGCCGCCGCGCGCGAACTGGTGAACCTTGGCGCCGAACTTCACGGGGTGGACATCAAGCCTTCGCCGGTGAAGCTCGCTTCCTTCACCCATGTCGACCTGCGCGATCCGGCCTCGATCGATGCGGCGATCGCCAGCATCGGCGGCGAGATTGACTGCCTGTTCAACTGCTCGGGCCTGCCGCAGACCTTCCCGGCGATCGACGTGCTCAAGGTCAACTACATCGGCATGCGCTACTGGATCGAGCAGTGGGCCCCGAAGATCCGCAAGGGCGGTGCAATTGCGACCATTACGTCGACCGCGGGCATGGGTCACATGCAGCGCGCGGCCATGCTTGAGGACCTGATCGGTCAGGCGAGTTTCGCCGATGCGGTGGCCTGGATCGAGGCACGGCCCGAGGCGCTTGCCGATCCCTATACCTTCTCCAAGGAAGCCATGCAGTACTGGACCAAGGTGGCGAGCCAGCAGTACATCAAGCAGGGTGTACGCATTAACGCCACCGCCCCAGGGCCGACCGATACACCGATGATGCCCGACTTCGAGCATGCGGTGGGTGGCGCCAATATCATCGATATTTACACCCAGCCGATCAACCGCCGGTCCACTCCGTCCGAGCAGGCCTATCCGCTGATTTTCCTCAACTCGGACGCCGCGAGCTACATCAACGGCCATATCCTCGATGCTGACGGTGGTTTCAGCGCCGGCGCCTTGACCGGCCGCATCGGCACGCAGATGGGCGGCCACGAGGCCACCTGACCGCCCGTGGCTCAACGGGAGTGCGGGTCACTCCCCCCGTCAGCTTGCCGCGGCTGACTGAGCCGCGCGGTGCCCCGACCAGATACAGTCGGCCAGCGAAAGGCCGCTGATATATTCGTTCGAGCACATGCCGGTCGCATTGCGTCCAGCCGCATAAAGGCCCGGAATTGCGCTTCCATCAGGACGACGGGCCGCGCCGGTCGCCTCGTCAAGCGATAGACCGCCCATCGTCAGCCCTGAGAGCGGCGCCAGCGCCCGGTGGGAGATATCCAGCCCATAGAATGGCGCGGTGAGCAGTGGGGAGCGCATTTCGTCGGACTTGCCTTGCGCGTCCGGAGCGCTGGTCGCGATGGCCGTGTTATAGGCATCGACCTCAGCCTGGAGCGAACCGGCCGGCATGCCCAACACCTGTTCCAGCCCGGCCACGGTCTTGGCTTTCTTGGCTCCACGCAGCCACGTCTTGGCGGCCATGAGCTGGAAGTCCTGCATCTCGCCACTGGCGATATCGGCCTTGGCGCTGTCGATCAGCGGCTGATCGACGATCAGCCATGCCTTGCCGCCGGCCTTCTCGTACATCGCCCGACTCGTCCGCGCACCATAAAGCTCCTCGTTGGTGAAGCGTTTCCCCTCAGAGCTCACGAATATTCCCTTGGGCCAATCATAGGGCGGACTGACGAAGCGCCAGGCCGAGATCGTGCTCATGCTCGAAGTGATCGCTCCCGCGCTCACGCCAAGGCGGATGCCCGAGCCATCGTCACCCTGCTGTCCCAGTCGGAACATGTTGGTGTAGAGGGGCGCAAAACGATCGGTCATGGTCTTGTTATGGACAAAGCCGCCCGCGCTCAACACGACACCCTTACGTGCCCTCACCAGCCGCGGCTTCGCGAACCTACGCTCCAGCCAGGATGCCACAGCCCATTGCGGTCCGTTGAGATTGAGGGCCACCAGCGTAGGCGAGCGCCCGGCGAGGTAGGCCACTGCGTGCAGTCGTGCTGCGAGTGAACCGGGTGGGATCTGCCAAATCTCGGCTCCCACCACGCGGCCTTCGCCATCCACCACCAATCGCCGCGCCGCAGAGTGATACATCCGCTTGATGTTGGCGGCTGCGGCAATCGCCTGCTTCAATTGGGTCATGATGTACACGCCGGAGAAGCGCTCCTTCGACTTGAAAGTCGGAAGTGCCCGGTGTCCGCGCGGCGCGGGCGTGGCGCGGGTCTTGCCCTCGGGGCTGTTCTCATTCCCGGAATAGTAGAGGAAGTGCCCTTTGGGTGGATAGGATGCCTTGCGAACAGCAACCGGGCCGCCGAAGGGCACGCCATATCCTTCCAGCCAGGTAATCAGACCCGGGCTGTCCTCACTGAATTTGCGCAGGGTCGGCTGCGAGAACAGCTCGCCGGTCTCGTAGCTGATGTAGTTGTAGAGGTTCTCGACCGAATCCTCGATTCCGAGCTCGGCCTGTACATGGGTGGCACCGGCATAGACCACGCCTCCACTCAGTTCGCTGGAGCCACCCCCGATGAACCGGTCAACAGCGATGGTGTCGAGCCCGAGCTCGCTGCCGCGCAAAGTGGCGCTCGCCCCGGCAAGGCCGATCCCGACCACGAGGAGGTCGCAGGTCGCATCCCACTGCACATCTTCGGGACTGGAGACGCGGAGCGCCTCGCCGACGGGCGTTCCGGTGGGGGTGGAATCGGTGATCAAAACCTGGTCCATGCACTCTCCCGCCGCTCTCCGCGGCCCATTTTAATTATCCAAGATTGTGAATCTTACCTTCTCCTTGGTCAGAGGCAATCCCTTTGCTCAACGCAAACAAAAGGAGCCCCGTACCTTTGGTCCGGGGCCCCGTTCAAGTCTTGCGCAAGGCGAAGCACGCGCGGCATGAAGCACCTATTCAGAGCTTCCCGTCTGCGGCCATCTTCATGAAGTCGGCGTTGTAGCGCAGCCTGATGTTGGCCTTGTCGCCCAGCACGCGCCCGCCGGGCAGTTCGATCCCGATGGCATCGACGCTGGTCGCATTGGGCCCGAACAGTCCCTTCGAGAACGAGAACTGCCGCACCAGGTCCTCGTGCTTGGCGATGTCGGCGCCTGTCACATAGGCGACCGCGTCAGCCGGCTTGTAATAGAGGAACGTGGTCGCAAGCTGGCCCTTGTAGTTGGCGACATCCGTGCCGCTCATCTTCGCCATCTCGGCAATCGCGGCCTCGCTTTCGGGCCCGCCCTTCTGCATCAGCGCCAGCACCTCGAACCAGGCGCCGACCAGCGCCTTGCCCAGCGCCGGGTTGGCGGCAAGGGTGGGGGTGGATACGACCATGAGGTCCTGGATCTCGTTGGGGATCTTTGAACTGTCGAATACCTCGGTACCGCTCTTCTTCACTTCGGAGAGCTGCGGGTTCCAGGTCACCACCGTCTTGACCTGCGGCGTGGCGAAGGCGCTGACGATATCGGCGTCAGAGGTGTTGACCGTCTTCACGTCGGGCAGCTTCAACCCGTTCATCTCCAGCGCTCGGGCGAGGAGATAGTGGGAGACGGACAGCTCGACTAGGTTGATCGTCTGCCCCTTGAGATCGGCGACCGACTTGCCCTGCTTCATGACGATACCGTCATTGCCGTTGGAATAGTCGCCCATGATCAGGGCCGTGGTATCCTTGCCGCCCGCTGCCGGGATGGTCAGCGCGTCCATGTTGGTGACGCCCACCCCGTCGAGCTTGCCGGCAGTATATTGGTTCACGCTCTCGACGTAGTCGTTCACCTGGATCAGGTTGATCTTGATGCCGTACTTGTCGGCCCACTTCTTGAGGATGCCGCTCTTCTCGGCGTAGGGCCAGGGCATCCAGCCGGCATAGATCGACCAGCCGATGTTGAACTCGGTCTTGGGCGCCTCCGCCTTGAGCGCGGCGGCCTCTTCCTTCTTCGCGCCCGAACAGGCAGCGGTGAGCAACAGGCTGGCCATGGCAGCGGCCTGCAGCGTTTTCCTGAACGTCAACTTCATGCGTCCCCCTCTGGGCTAAGCGGCATCTGGAATGCGGTGGCGGGCTACCTGCCCGAACGATGACAAGGGCCGTGCCGCATCCGGCAGTTCTCGGTCCTTGAGGTAGCGGAAGGTCTGCACGGTCTGGGCAAGGAGGTGCTCGCCGGTGCGGATCGGCTCGGCCTCGGGCTTGCCCAGCGGCCGCAGTTCGACGTCATAGTCGAGCGCGAAGAACAGCGGGAAGGACCAGCGCTCCGCGCCGACCTTGCGCACCCTGTGCGACGTGGCGACAAATCGCCCGGCTGACCAGTATTCGAGCATGTCGCCGATGTTCACCACGAGAGCGTCCGGTACCGGGGGCGCATCGATCCATGCACCCGCCTGGTTCATCACCTCCAGGCCCGGCCCGGTGGCGAGCAGCAGGGTGAACAGCTCATAGTCGGTATGCGCGCCGATCCCCGGCGCATCGGCGGCGGCAGGATCGTGCGGGTAATGGATCAGCCGCAGCTGGCTCGGCGGCATGGTCACCAGGTGGTCGAAGGCGTCCTCCGGCTGCCCCAGCGCCAGCGCGAAGGCGCGCAGCAGCCGCCGCCCGACGGCGAACACCGCGCCATACCAGGCCATGACGTCCTCGCGGAAGCCGGGCAGGTCGGGCCACTGGTTCGGCCCCAGCATCGGATGGCCGGCGGGAACGGCATCGGTGGGCAGGTCGAGCGCAAGGTCGAAGGCCTCCTTGCGGTCGGGCGCCTTGCCGGGGTCACCCAGTTGCTCCTCTCCTTCGGGAACATAGCCGCGGTGGTTGGTCGACTTGCCGATATAGCAGGCCTGCTTTGCTGCCAGCGGCAGTTCGAAAAAGCGCCTCGCGGCATGCTGCAGCCGTCCGGCAAGCTCGGGCGCCATGCCGTGCCCGGTCACCATCAGGAAGCCGACTTCTTCGGCTGCACGCCGGATTGCATCGACGCAGGCTGCCTCTGCCTGCGGGTCGCCTCCGCCTAGGGCCGAAATGTCGATCACCGGCACGGCCTCGAAGGGCGCACCTGGTTGTCGCTCCGAGCGCGATGGGGGTGGAGCTTTCGCCGCCGTCGCAACCGCGGCAGAGCCTTCGTCCTCCGGCAGGAGTGAGCCGTGCAGTTCGATCAGCCGCAGCCCGCGTCGAAAAGGCAGCCCGTCCACTGCCGTATCGGCGACATCCAGCCGCGCCCCTGCGATCTGCGCCCCTGCCGCGACAAGGGTATCGCCAACACGCCACGGCAGGCTCGAACGGTCGATCCGCCATCCCGCCGGCGTGACCGTGCCCATCGAGATCTCGCAGTCGACCAGTTCGCGGCATTCCGCCGGATCTGCCGTCGCCAGCCGCCGTTCCAGTTCGCCCGCCGCCAGCGCCCTGGTGCGGGCCCGGGCATAAGCGAACCGCTGACCGTGGCGGACGATCAGGACAGCGCGCCCATCCGCCTCGGCGACAAACCGGCCCGATCCGCTGGCTGACCCCGCAACGCAAGCTTCGCGCTGCCAATATTCGATGTATTCGCTGGCGATCCCGTGTTCTATCATCAGGTCACCGTGCCGCTCCAGCCGGCCGTGGTCGCCGAGCGGGCAGGGCCTGAAGTCGATCTCGCGCTGCCATTCGGCCAGGTCGCCGCTCAGCGCCAGCCGTCCCGCGAAGCCTTCCTGCCGCGCCAGCAAGCGGGCTTCCTCCGGGACCAGTTCGGCCAGGCACGAGGCGGAAATCCGGCCCACCAGCCCCTCCGGCTGGCGCAGGTCGATGTAGAAGACCGGCCCCTGGAGCCAGTCGACCCGCGTGAGCGTGTCCACCGGCTGGCCGGGCAGGGCGATCAGCAGGCGCTGCCACAGGCCGGCCAACTCGGTCATCGGCGGATCGCGGGAAAGGTCATGAGACGAGAGGCTAGGCGATTCGGCTCATATCACTAGCGGTCAAATAAAGACGAGCCTCATAGAACGAATCTATGAGGTGCGGGCGCGAAGCCGTCGCCGGATCTCGTCGAGGAACAATTGCGTGGCCGTATCGCGTGATGGATCGGCGCGGGATATCAGGTAAATCTCGTAGGCGGGGCGGTGCTCGGGCGGGAGCAGCGGCCACAGTGTGCCGGAAGCGACCAGGCCCTGCGCCGCGCCTTCCGGAAGGAAGCCGAGGCCAACCCCCATGCTGACCAGCCGCAAGGCTTCGTGGACGTCTTCGGCGAGGCCGGCCTCGGTCTGGCCGAGGCCATGGCGGCCGCGTAACCGCGTAACCGCCTCGGGTTCGTCGGCGCCGGTAAGGACGAAGCCCTCGCGCCGCAAATCGGCCAGCCGATCAAGCTTGCGGCCGTAAAGCGGATGGGCCCGCGCGCAGTAGAGCTGCTGCGTCTCGACGAACATCGGCTCGTAGATCAGCTCCGGGCCTGACGCACCTTCGTAGCCGATGCCAACTTCCACTTCGCCCGAAGCCAGGGCTTCCAGCACGCCGCGCCAGGGTGAGACCCTGAGCTCCATGGTGATCGCCGGGTGGCGCCGGTGGAACGAGCCGATCGCCTCGTCGAACTCCGGGCACACGATCGAGCTGACCAGCTGGATGCGAACCGTACCGCCTACCTGCTTGGTGGCCTGGGCCACCTGGTGCTGGGCCATGCGCACCGTCTCGAACAGGTCCTCGCACAACGCCTGCAGGGCCTTGCCCGCCGCGGTGATGCGGATGCCGGAGGTCGAACGTTCGAACAGGCGCGCGCCCAGCTGGTCCTCGAGCCGCTTGAGCGAGGCGCTGACGCTCGGCTGCTGCTTGCCCAGCGCCCGCGCCGCCGCACCGATACCGCCGCAGCGGACGATCTCGAGGAATACCTTCAGGAGGTTCCAGTCGATGGTCCGCGCGAAATCGCGGTCTATCCGGGCGGCCGAGGGGGCAAGCATGGCTGGAAGTTAGACGCCCATCTGGTCGCGGTCTACCGGTCCCGGCGCGCGGCGTTCGCTCACGCGTGCCCGGTCTCGCTCGCCAGCAGCGCGGTGTCGATCCCCTCGGCCTTCCATGCTGCATGCCAGCGCTCGCCCACCGGCGTGTCGAACACGATTTCCGGATGGGGCCCGGCGGCATGCCACCCATGCTGGCGCATTTCGTCCTCCAGCTGGCCTTCGCCCCATCCGGCATAGCCAAGCGCAAACAGCCAGCGCGATGGTCCGCGCCCTTCGGCGATCGCCCGGAGCACGTCGACCGAGAACGACAACGCGCAGAGCGGCGCCACTTCCACGGTGCCGTTGCCGCCCCAGTCGGTCGAATGCAGCACGAAGCCGCGCTGCGGCTCGACCGGACCGCCGACGTGGACCGGCGCATCAGGCGCTTCGCCGGGGTCGATCCCTGCCTGCTCCAGGATCGAGCGGAACCCAACGCCTTCGTGGATTCGACCCACGCCGATGCCGAGGGCGCCGTTTGCGTCATGGATGCACATGGCGATTACCGCGCGGGCAAAGCGCGGATCGAACATTCCCGGCATGGCCAGCAGAAGCCGCCCCGCAAGAAATCGCGCCGTCGTCATCCGGCAAGACTACGCCATTGGCCGCGCCGAAGGAACCATCTTCGACGCAGGCACCCGCCAGTCGGGTGCGGAGCGGGCCCCGGTCGCCAGGATGAGGAGCCGTTCGGCACCAGCCTGGGCGGACCGCTCACGCCGCGCTTTCCTTTCGCCGGTCGACCTCTCGCTCGAGACTGTCGACCCACGCCTTCACCTTCTCGTGCGAAGTCCGGATCGCCCTGCGGACCCGTTCCGTGACATGATAGCGCCTGCGCCGCTTGTCCTCTGTGTCTTCCTCGCGAACCACCAGACCACGCGAGATCAGGTGGACAATCGCCGTGTGGAAGCGGGTTGCCGAGCAGGCGATCGCACGGGCAATTGTTCCGTTATCGGCGCCGGGCCTGAGGTATAGGAACAGCAGGATCTGATATTCGCAGGTGAGATTGGGCAGTCGCTCCGGCCGCTCTGACTGGTGCCCTCCATCCATAGCTTCCTGACCCGCCGGACCATCGCTCGACCCGGCGCCCTGCGCCGCTTCCGGTTCGCCGCGCAGGGCAAGCTCGGGGATCTTGGCGTGCTTCTCATCAAACCGGCGGACATTATCGAGCAGCATCGCCGCGGTTTTCGGGGCGAGGCGATAGACTTTGCGCCTGCGATCGTTCTCGTCAGGCTCGCAGGTGACGAATTGCCCGTGCTTGAGCCGGTCGATCGCATGGAAGAAGCCGGACCGCGAAAGTGTGGACGCCTCGGCCAGTTCCTCGGCCGTCATGCTGTCCGCTGTCATCAGGACAACCAGGATCTCGTATTCGGGCGTTGCTATCCTGAGCCCGAGTTCGCGGGAAAGATCGTCGATTGCCCGGGCAAGCGAATGAACCACTCTGTGCGTCAGCCTCCGGTCAGGGATCCTCGGCCTGCGTCCCATGTGATCGCGCAAGTCAGCGGATCGGTTCAAAATTTGGACGTAATATTAGCGGTTTATTCTGCAAACGCGATCGTGCGATCAGTGTTCCTCGCCTGATCGAGGCTCCGCACAGCCGACCATTGCCCATGGGGGCAGAATTATCGGCGGCAGCGAAGCTCGGGCAGGACATGCCAAGGAGGGAATCTGCACCATGCTGTGGCGCATGAGAAATTTGCCGTCATCGAGAACGGTTCCGGCTGGAGCACCCGTGGGGCGAGTTGCCCCGGTCTGCGATCGCGAACTGTTCACCCGTGAGGATGAACTGTCCTATTGCGAACGGCGCATCGCGGAGGAGGAGCGGCTTGCTGGCAGCGCCGGTTCCTGGGAAGCGGGCCTCGTCCATGATCAGACCGCGATGCTTTATCGCGCCCAGCTGGCCACCTTGCGTCGGCTGCAGGATGACCCGTCGCCGCGCACAACACCCTGAGGCTCTCTGGCGCCCCGGCCGGCGTCTGATCGCCCGGTCCTGATCCAGGTCAGGCTTCTGGACGGCTGCTCGCATGTCCTAGGCCCGGGTCACTGCCGCCTAAATTCCGAAAGATCGTCCCTGCGTCCGCGCAGCCGCTTCCGATGGGCGCGGCTTTCCTGAAAGGTACCCACCATTGTTGCTAATGCGAAGAGCTTGCAATAGCAACAATGGCGGGTTAGACGCTCATCAACGAATCCCCAGGGGAGGAATTGATGAAGTGCTCGCTGTTGCTGTCCGCTGCCGCTCTTGTGGTGCCCGCTGGTGCCCAC
>DASTGC010000192.1:0-2531 GCA_035719485.1 Novosphingobium sp. | reverse complement strand
TGAGGCAATGCGCCCTCTCGAACGACGAGGTCGGGCAGTAGCGCTCGCGCCCTCGGAGCTGGCCGGGGTTGCGGAGGGGGCGAGCGCGGGTTGGAGCGTGATCGTCGTCGCGGCTCTTGAAGCGCCAGCTGTCGTTTCCGGTCTCGATGATGTCGCAGTGGTGGGTCAGCCGATCAAGCAGAGCGGTGGTCATCTTGGCGTCGCCGAACACGCTGGGCCATTCGCCGAAGGCCAAGTTTGTGGTGACAATGATTGAGGTACGCTCGTAAAGCCGGCTGATGAGGTGGAACAGGAGCTGGCCGCCGGATTGGGCGAAGGGCAGATAGCCGAGTTCATCAAGTACGATGAAGTCCATGCGGGTGAGATGCTCGGCGAGCCGGCCCTGGCGACCGTTGCGGGTCTCGGTCTCGAGCCGGTTGACGAGATCGACCACGTTGTAGAACCGGCCGCGGGCGCCGCCACGGATGCAGCTTCTGGCGATGGCGATGGCAAGATGGGTCTTGCCGGTGCCGGTTCCGCCGACCAGCACGGCGTTGCGCTGCTGGGCAACGAAGTCACCACTGGCGAGGTCACGCACGAGCGTCTCGTTGATCGGCGTGCCCTCGAACTGGAAGTCGTCGAGGTCCTTGGCGAGCGGCAGCTTGGCGATGGTGAGCTGGTATTTGATCGAGCGCGCCTGCTTCTCGCTGATCTCGGCGTTGAGTAGATCACCGACGATGCGCTGGGGCTCATGCTGGCGTTTGACAGCAGTGGTCATGATCTCATCGAAGGCGGCCTTCATGCCGAAGAGCTTGAGCTCGCCCATGAGGTCGAAGAGTTGGGATCGTTCCATCAGATGGTTCTCCTGAGGTTGTCGTAGCGGGCACAATCGGCGATGGGCGCGTGGCGCAGCGTCAGCGCGGCGGGCGTGAGAATGGTGGCCGGCGGGGCGGGATCACGCTGGCGGGCCAGGATGTTGAGAACGACGTCGGCGGAGTGGACACCTTGCGCGATCGCTTCGGCGCAGGCCGCTTCGACCGCCGGCAGCCCGTCGGTGAGCACCGCGGTGAGGATGTCGACCATTTGCCGATTGCCGTCGTCGGCGCCGGCGAGCTTGCGCCGCACGCGCTCCATGGCCGCCGGCAGTACCCAGTCCTTGAAGGGAGCGCCGTTGCGCAGAGCGCCGGGCTTGCGGGCGAGCACCGGCACGTAATGCCAGGGGTCGTAGATCGTCTCGCCGCGGCCGAATGAACGGGGATGCTCGGCAACGATCCGCCCGTCCTGGCGGATCACGATGCGATCGGCATAGGCGTGGACTTCGACCGGACGCCCGACCGCACTGGCCGCCACCGAGTACTTGTTGTTGTCGAAGCGCACCAGGCAGGTCTTGGAGACTGATGCTGGCACCGCGTGGAATCCATCGAACCGGCCGGCATAGGGAACCAGCTTCGGCCGCTCCGCCTCGAACACCTCCCAGATTGTCTGCTCGGTCAGCTCGGGATGGCGATGCGCCTTGGCATAGGCGATGCATTTATCGAGCAGCCAGGCGTTCATCTCATCGTAGCTCTTGAACCGCAGCCGCGGCGTGAAGAACCGCTCGCGGACCAGACCGACTT
This sequence comes from Novosphingobium sp., assembly GCA_035719485.1. Taxonomy (GTDB): domain Bacteria; phylum Pseudomonadota; class Alphaproteobacteria; order Sphingomonadales; family Sphingomonadaceae; genus Novosphingobium. The sequence continues at coordinate 936 of DASTGC010000192.1, read as the reverse complement.
GATTCTCGACCTGACCCTTCTCCCAGCCCGAGGCCGGCGTGCAGGCGACCGGCTCGACCAGGTAGTGACTGCACATCTGCAGGAAGCGGCGATTGTAGAGGCGGGCTTTGCCGACAAAGACCGTCTCCACCGCCGTCTTCATGTTGTCGTAGATGCCGCGTCCGCAGGTGCCCTTGAAGAGCGCGAAGGCGCGGTCGTGAGCATCAAACACCATCTCCTGCGTCTCGCGCGGATAGGCCCGCACAAACAGCATCCGGCTGTGACAGAGCCGGACATGGGCGACCTTGACGATCACCGTCGCGCCGCTCAGCAGGACGACTTCGTGGCTCCAGTCGAACTGATAGGCCTCCCCCGGAGCAAAGCTCAGCGGAACATAGGCGGCGGCCGTCGCTTGCCCATGCTGCTTGGCCCATCCCCTGGCGTAGCGGCGCAGCGCATCATAGCCGCCCTCGTAACCGCGCCCGCGCAGGTCCTCGAAGATCCGGATCAGTGTCAGCTGCTCACGGGCCGGCTTGGCCGCATTGCCTGACAACAGATCCTCGAGTTCCGCCGTCCATCGGCCGAGCTTCGGCCGGGGCTGGACGTTCCGCTCGTACTCGAACGACGTCTTCCCCGATCGCAGCACCTTGCGGACCGTATTCCGGGACACCTTCAGGTCCCGCGCGATCTCCCTGATCGTCTTGCCCTTGATAAAATGCTCACGCCGAATCCGGCCAATCGTCTCCACTGTCAGCATTCCCCCTCGCCGCTCGCTCGAATCACCGCGAGCAGCGCATCAGGCCAACCTTCAGGGGGTCAATTTTGGACGCCGATCCCCCCACTCAGGGGGTCAAAATTGCACGCCGAATGACACTTGCCGGGGGTGCTGCTTCCAGTAGAGGTAGACCGCCTCGGCGAACGCCGTCAGGTCGCCGCGCTGCATCCTTCAGCGAGCCG
>DASTGC010000191.1:0-18227 GCA_035719485.1 Novosphingobium sp. | reverse complement strand
CGCACGGCCGCCATGTTCTGGAACTCGCCCGGAGTGACCACCCCCAGCGGCGCATGAAGACAAAAACGCATTTCTTCATCCTCTCAATTCGTAATGCATTCGTGATGGAGCCTGCTCCGGCAACCCGGCAATGCCATTCCGGCAAGGCTCGACTCAGAAGCTCCGCGCCGACGATGACACGCTTTTCGCGTATGCCACCGACTACGGTTTCGGCGCACCTCTAATCTTTCCTGCGCCGGTATTGGAGATACAACTGACGGGAGATCACCTGCCTTTCAAAGCGGACTCGCATCAGGCAAAAAAAGAGGCGGCCGGAAACGAAGTTTCCGACCGCCCCCAATAGTCAGAACTGGACAATCAGAACCGGATTGTGGCCGTCATGCCGTAGGTCCGCGGCTCGCGGTACATGACACGGGCGAACTGAAGCGCCGTGATCGGCAGGGTGTTCGCGTAGTCGGCCGAGTCCGTGAGGTTCTTGCCCCAGACGGTCAGGTCAAGCTTGCCGTCCAGCACGGTCAGCGTCGCGTTGGCATTGACCACCACGTGCTGCTTGTCCGTCACAGCCTCGTTGAACCCGTTGACGTCCGCAACTGTGGTCACAGCGCCAGAGGTTGCATCACGCCAGGTGCCCGTCGCATCCTGGTAGAAACCCTGCGGGTAGTTGAACTGCGAGGACTGATACATCGCGTCGACCCGCAGCGACAGGTCGCCCACGCCGACATTGCCCGACCACTGCGGCGAGAGCGTAGCGGTCCACCGCGGGGTCAGCTGGAACGGCTCGTGCGTCCGGTCAAACCCGTTGAAGTCGATGAACGAGACGTACTTCGGCTTGGTGTAAGCCGCAGAACCGCTCAGCCGGAACCCGCCGCCGAGGATGGCGGTGAAGTCCATTTCGCCACCATAGATATCGACCTTGCCGGCGTTGGAAGTAACGGTCGAGGTCGTGTTGTTCTGAACCACGGTGGTGTTGCGCTGAACGTTCTTGGACCGCGTGTAGTAGGCCGCGAGGTTCACACGCAAGCGCCGGTCGAACAACTCGGCCTTGATACCGCCTTCGTAGCTGTAGACGACTTCCGGATCGAACGGGTTCAGCGAGGGCGGAACCGCGCCGATGCCGCGAAGAACCTGGCCGCCACTGCGGAAGCTCTTGGCGGTCTTCAGGTAGACGAGAACGTCTTCGGTCGCCTGATAGTCGAGCGAAGCGGTGTAGGCCCAGCCGTTGTACGTCTTGCTCCGGCCATAGGGACAGCCCTGGATCGGGAATGCGCAGGTCGACCGAACGATCGTGCTCGGCGGGGTGACCAGTGAGGTGTTCGCATAGGAGACCAGCCCGCGCTTGTCTTGTGACCAGCGAATGCCCGTGGTGATCGAGAGCTTGTCGGTCGCATGGTAGGTCGTCTGGCCGTAGAAGCCGATGCTCTTCGTATCGATCTCGCCGTAGGAAACAGTGATCGCACGAAGACCGCCGGTGCGCAGCTTGGCTGCTTCCGGAACGGACGACGACGGTGTGTCATCATGACCATATTCATGGAACAGGAACCCACCGAGCGCGAAGTCGAGCTTGTTGTCGAGCGCCTTGCCGGTGGCAATGAGTTCGCCCGACCACTGCTTCATCTTCTGGTTGTTGTAGAAACCGTAGGCCTGCGTCCCGCTGCCATCGAGGATCCTGACGGCCGAGCCGTCGTTGTCCGAATCGAAAATGAACGAGTTCGTGGTGCGGTAGGCACCAATGGCCTTGATCGCACCGAACGAAGTGTCGAGGGTTGCCGTGGCCGAATAGGTTTCGGCGTCAAGCTTAGATTCCGGCGTTGCCGTTAGCGAAGCGAAGTAGCGCGATCCGCCGAACCGGGTTTCGTTCTGCATGATGCTGTTGCCGAGGGACACGCAAGCAGCCTGGTTGGCAAGGCACGCAGCGGAACCCAGCGACTCAAGACCGGCTTCGAGCGAGGCCGTCCCGTTGGGCGAGAAGTAGCGCAGGTGGCCCGGATCGATGAAGGTGTCGGTGTGGAACTTGTCGGCCGAAAGCAGCACGCGGAAGCTTTCGGTCGGCTGGATCAGCACCTTGGCACGGACGGTGTAGTCATTGACGTTGCCGATCATCCGGCCGGAATTGACTTCCTTGACGTAACCGTCGCGACGGTTGCCCGAATAGACGAACCGGGCCGCCAGCTTGTCGGCAACGAGCGGCACGTTGAGAACGCCCGTGAGCGACTGCTGGTTGAAGCGGCCGTAGGTGCCCGAAAGCGAACCGGAAAGGCCGTCAGCAAAGCTCGGATCGTTGGTGTTGACCAGGATCGCGCCGCCAGTGGTGTTGCGGCCGAACAGGGTTCCCTGGGGGCCCTTGAGGGCCTGGAAGCTCTGCACGTCGACCAGCGAGGCGTTGAGGCCATAGGCACGGGCCCAGTAGACACCATCAACGTAGGTGCCCACCGAGGGGTCGATCGTGGCCAGCGTGTCCTGCTGGACCTGGCCGCGCATCTGGATCAGCACGGCGGCCGTGTTGGTCTGAGCCGGAGCGAGCTGCAGGCCCGGCGTCAGGAGGGCGGCATCGGTCAGGTTGCGGACGTTCTGCTTCTTGAGTTCTTCACCGCTGTAGGCGGTAATTGCGATCGGAACGCGCTGAACGTTTTCGGAGACTTTACGTGCCGTGACGACGATGTCGGCCAGCTGGTCGCCCGATGCGGCTTCCTGCGGAGCCGAAGCCTGGGCCATCGCCGCGCTGGACATGCCTGCGCCGGCAACCATCGCCACGGACGCGACTCCACACAACATACGGATATTCATAGGTTCCTCCCAATGGCCGGTTGATTCCGGCAGAAGATCTCACGCGATTCAGACCGCGCACCAGCCCTTCGGCCGATACGTATGCTTGACACAACCGTCAACAGATTAGAGGCCAAAATTTGTGGCATAATTGCCACACTGCAGCAGTGTTTTGCATGCGCATTGCGCGCGCGCACCTCCAACTCGGCGCTGCTGTTCGCGCACATGAAGGATGCCTTCGTCCATAAACTGCAAAGCCGCGGCTGCTGCGAAGTGCAGGAATCGCTTTTCGTGCGGCAGGGTGCGGTATAGACGGCTCCCGTCCGCACGGCGACGCGAGAACCAACGCTGGCGACTTGCAATCTTTCGTGGTGGCGGCTCCATCGACCACGCGATGAATCCGATGTTCTGGCCTTGATGAAGGAACTGACTGTGTCTTCTACCGAAAACCGCATGATTGAGCTGCGACACCCTGATAAGTTCTTCATCGACGGCAAGTGGGTTGCTCCCTCTTCGGGGGCTACGAGCAGCGTGATCGACAGCGCGACCGAGATCGAATGCCTGCGGGTCGCTGAAGCACAATTGGAAGACATGGAGCGCGCTGTGGCAGCAGCGCGCCGGGCGTTCGACCACGGCCCGTGGCCTCGTATGAGCCCGGCCGAACGGGGCGAATATCTGAGCCGCATTGCTGACGCCTGGGAACGGCGGGCCGACCAGGTGGGAGACGCCTGGACCCTCGAAAGCGGGGTGCTTCGGTCGATGTCGGCTTACTCCGGCCCGGGTGCGGCAGCCGTCTACCGCTTCCACGCCGGTCTCGGCGAGAGCTTCTCCTGGACGGAGCGTCGGACCTCGGCGACAGGTGGCCCGGCACTGCTGGTGCAGGAGCCGGTGGGCGTGGTTGCCGCCATTATCCCGTGGAATTCGCCCACCTCGCTGCTTCAGCACAAGGCTGCGCCCGCGCTGATCGCCGGGTGCACACTGGTGGTCAAGTCCTCGCCGGAAGCGCCGGCCGCGCCCTATATCTTCGCGGAAATCTGCGAAGAGATCGGCCTGCCCCCCGGTGTGGTCAACGTGATCAACGCCGAGCGCGAGGTATCCGAGGCACTCGTGCGCAACCCCGGCATAGACAAGGTGAGCTTCACTGGCTCGACCGCGGCCGGGCGCAAGATTGCCTCTATCTGCGGTGAGCGGATCGCGCGGGTGACGCTCGAACTCGGCGGCAAATCACCCGCCCTGATCCTCGACGATTACGATGTCGGCAAGGCTGCCGCCCAGATCGCGGCCTTTGCGCCGATGGTGACGGGCCAGGTCTGCGCGTCGCTGACGCGCATCATTGTCGGCGCCAAGCGCCACGACGAATTTGTCGATGCGCTGTCGGCGGAATTTTCCCGGATCAAGGTCGGAGACCCGTTCGATCCGGCAACGCAGATGGGCCCTCTGGCGACCGCGCGGCACCGCGATCGGGTGGAAAGCTACATCGAGCAGGGCCAGGCCGAGGGATCGCGCATGGTCCATGGTGGGAAGCGCCCTGCGCACCTAAATCGCGGCTACTTTGTCGAACCGACCATTTTCGCCAATGTCGATAATTCCAGCACGATCGCCCAGGAGGAAATCTTCGGCCCGGTGGTCAGCGTCATCCCCGCCGGGAGCGAGGAGGAAGCCATCGCCATTGCAAACGACACCATCTTTGGCCTCAACAGCGCGGTGTTCACCGAGGATGCCGATCGGTGCTATGCGGTCGGTCGTCAGATCCGGGCCGGAACTGTGGGCCACAACGGCTTCAAGCTCGACCTCACGATCGGTTTTGGCGGCTTCAAGCAGTCCGGGATCGGGCGCGAAGGCGGCCTCGCCGGGATCGGCGCCTACCTCGAGCCCAAAACCATGCTCTTCGAAACCGAACCAAAGCTGATCGGCTGATCCTGCCGGAGTGTGACGGCTTCCCCGTCGCACTCCGGACGAAGCCCCATCGGCCCCTGCCCTATCCGGACAATGCCGTCTTTGCCCGGGCAAACCGGTTGCGGATGGCCAGCGTCAGCACCGAACCGATCAGCGATGCGGACGCCACAACCGTCATCAGCGAATAGTGGATCATGCCCTCGTCATGGAACACGCGGTCGTTCAGCAGGGCCGGCAGTGTCGGCCCTAGCCCGAAGCTGACAAGATTGGCGATCGTTATGCAGTAGGCGACGCTCCGGCCACGCAGGTCGGCCGGCACGATGTCGTAGATGATCGGATAGGCCGCCCCGGCCGTTGCTGCACCAACAAAGCTGATCAGCCAGATACCGAACATGTAGGCAACGAGGCTGCCCGGCCAGACCAGGAAGATGCCGCCGACGGCATAGAGCGGGATGCCATAGAGCCACATGTTCAGCCGGCCGTAGCGCGGCGCGACACGGGCCAGGACATCGCCGATGACCCCTCCCGCCAGCGATCCCACCCCGTACGACGCCAGATGCACCGCCCCTGTCAGGATGCCGGCATCGCTCATCTTGAGGTGGTGGACGCGAACCAGCCCAACCAGCACCCACAGCGACGTCACCGAGCTCGCCGTAAACACCAGTGACACGACTGCGAAGACGGCGATGAACAGAAATGGCTTGGTCCTGGCGTAGCTGAAAAACTCGCTGCTGCCCTGCGTAGCCGCAGAATTCTGGATTCGTCTGGCCGGCTCCCTGAAGGCGAGCAGCAGAAGCACGAGAAAGGCGCCGCTAGAGCCGAACACAAGGAAGACAAAGCGCCAGACCTCCATGTCACCCAACAGCGGTATGATCACGTGATCCCGCCCGGAAAAGGCCTTCAGCAGCAGCCCCCCAAGCACATTGGACAGCACGCCGCCAACTGCCGTGCCGGCGACGATCAGGCTCATTGCCCGGCCGCGACGCTCCGGTGTGAAACAGTCGGCCACTATCGAATAGGCGGCGGGAATGAGGCACGCCTCACCCAGGCCGACCCCGGCCCGCGCCATTAGCAGTTGCGGAAAGCTGTGCGCCAGCCCGCAGGCCATCGTCGCGCAGCTCCAGAACGATACGCCAAAGATGACGATGTTCCGCCGGTTGAAGCGGTCCACCAGATGCCCGACCGGGATCGAGCCAAGGGCGAAGAAGGCCGAATACGCCAGCCCCTGCACGAAGCTGACCTGGGTATCGGTTAGGGCAAACTCGGCCTTGAGGTCGGGCACCAGCAGGGCAATGATGCCCCGGTCCATATAGGACACGACCGTTGCCAGAAACAGCGTCAGCAGAATCTGCCAGGCCAGCCCACGGCGCGGATAGGCAAATCCGTCAGCCCCCTGCTGCGGCGCTCCTGCATGCATCACCAGCCCACCCCCCTGTCTGATTTCGGCAATCGGTACAGCAAGGCTGCAGTGGATTGTATCTGGCAAGCCCCGGAACTGATCACAAGCCGCGCAGCGGGTAGGGATAGCGGAAGGGCGAATTCATCAGCTTCGCCGACGAATCCCGGTTCCAGGCTTCGCCTTCGCGCTTGGGATGGCGGAACGGATGGGCCGATTGCGCTGAGTTCGCTGCAAGCTCGTCGAGCGTACGCACCGAGTTCAGCAGATGATCGATGATCCGGTCTTCCATCTCGTAATCAAAGGCGTCGCCGAGCTTCAGCTCCACCTCACCGCCCCGCTCGGGCGCGTTGTCGCGCCACCAGCAGGCGCTGTCTGCCAGCGCCTGCAGCAGCGGAACCTTGTCCCTGTAGCCAAGGCGCTCGCGGATCTTGCTTGAATCGAGCACGCGATGGAAACCGATCTGGCCGCCATAGACCCGGTGGCCGAGCCAGCCCGGGCAATCGATGAATTCGATCTCGTGGCCGAGCGCCCGAGCCATGGTCATCACCGTCTGGCCCAGGCTCAGTTCCGGCGGGTCATCCGATACGTTGAAGATTTCTCCTCGCGCCGCCTCGGCATGCTTCACCGCCAGCAGGACGGCATGGGCCGCATTGTCGCGATAGGCGCGCGAGCGCAGCATCAGCCCGCCATCCGGCATCAGCAGCGAGCGCCGGCCGTCGAGGATACGCCTGACGAAGCCCCAGTCAGCCGGGAGAATGGAATCGGGACCATAGATCCCGGGAAACCGCATGATGGTGACGTCGTAATCCCCCGCCGCCTGGTGCGCCATGATCGCCTGTTCGGTGGCATAGACGCGGCTGCCGAGACGGTCGATTTCAGGATCGTCGGAAAAAGGGCTTTCCTCGCTGGCGATCCAGGCGCCGGTGGGGCCCCAACGCGGGTCGTCCGGGCGGCCATAGTAGTATCGCGTACCGGAAATGCTGATCAGCCGGCCCACCCTGCCCCGGAGTGCATCGGCAACAACCTGGGCGCGCCCGTACATGCAGATCGCCGTGTCGAACTTGCGCCCCTCGAGCGCTGGCGTGATCGTCTCGGCAAAGTGGACGTCGGCGTGGAGGTGCTCGATCGGCGGCAGCGGCGGCTCGTGCTTGCCGGAATGCAGGATGGTGACGTTGTGGCCTTCGTCAACGAGGCCCTGGATGATCAGGGGCCCAGTTTGGCCGGTGCCACCGATCACAAGGATGTCCATGGTCTCGTTCCTGTTCAACAAGGTTGGTCTGGCGCAGCGCCAACGATTTCAGATGGCGTATTCGTAGCCCAGGGTCCGCCCGAGGCCGTAATCGCCGCCGATCGTTGTGCGCCGCATCACGCGCTCTTCATCGGTCGGAGCGCCGGTGACAGCGTGCAGCATGCGCCAGTTGTCCCACAGGATCATTTCGTTGTCGCCCCAGGTGTGGCGATAGGACGGGCAGCTGTCGATGTGATCGAAGATCTCGTCGAGCAAGGCGCCGCCTTCCTCGCGGTCCATCCCGACGATACCTTCGGCGAACATGGGCGAAACGTTGAGCACCTTGCGGCCGGTTTCCTGCTGCACATACACCGCGGGGTGGGCGACGGGGGGGAAATCGGTATCCAGACGCTGCTTCAGCGCTGTGAGCGTGGGCGACATCCGCAGCAGTTCCACGTGGTGGCGCTTGGCATAGCGGGTCTCATCCATGATGTTCATCTGATAGACGACCTCGCGCCCCTCGATCCGCTCCCTCAGGCTTGTGGGCAGGCGGTTGTAGGCATCGATCTGATCGCTGAAGCAGGTCTGCCCTCCCCAGGTGGTCTTCTTAGTGACGCGGAGCATTCCTCCGCGATTGATCTGGGGAACGTAGGTCAGGTCGGAGTGCCACGGAATCCAGTTGGCGACGATTTTTCCGTCCAGCTTCACGATATTGCCCGCCTCGGGCTTGGAAGCGATGCTGATGAGATCGGGGCTCCCGGCAACCCACAGCTCTCTTACCGGATGCGGCTCGAGATTGCCGAAGCACCGGCTGAGCTCGATCTGGAACTCCGGATTGTCGTCAACCTCGCGGAAGACGATCATGCCGTGCTGGATCCAGAGGTTGCGCAGCTCCTTCACGATCTCGGTCGACTGCAAGTCCGCATGGCGAAGCGCCCTGACCTGCACGCCAAAGGGCAGATCATCAGCGAGTTTGGAGACTTCCATTTCTCTGCATCCTCAGTCAGTTACCGACCGCCGCCTGGAAGAGATGGCGATACGCCCGCGAGTCTTCCGGCTGGCAGTAGCATGTGCATACCCGATGGTATCGGTTGACGGTTCTGTCAACACTACGATGCCGCCGTAACGGCCCCCTCGTGCTTGAGCCGGGCGATCTCTTCGGCGTTGAATCCGATTTCCCGCAGGATTTCGTCCGTGTGCTCACCGAGTTTGGGCGCCGTGTTCGTGATGTCGATACGCTTGCCATCGATGACATAGGGGCTCGCCGGAAGCATCATCTCGTCGCCGTCCAGGTCCACCGCAAGGGCCGTCGCTTCCGGCGTCCGCACACCTTGGGCAACTGAATTGATCCGGCCCGCCGGCACCGCCGCGGCGGCCATCGCCTCGAGCCACTGGTCGGCCGTCGCCTTTAGGAAAGCCTGCGCCATGATCTCCTTCAACGGCCCGACGTTGGCGGCCCGCTGCTCCGGAGTGGAGAAGCGCGGGTCGTTCACGAGTTCCGGGCAGCCGACCAGCGCATCAACCGCCTTTGCGAACTTCGTAAAAAAATGAAGGACCGGCTGGACGATCAGCATCTGTCCATCGGCCGTCTCCATCACGTTGGTTGATGGCGGTCCGAACGAGGTGGTGATGTTCGCTGTCAGGTGAAGGTAGTTAAGCAATGCGTCGAGCATGTTGATCTTGATATGAACGCCCCGCCCGGTGCGCTGGCGTCCATAGAGCGCCGCCGTGATCGCCTGCGCCGCAGATGAGCCGGCAATCGCATCGGCCACAATCATCGGCAACGGCTCGCCATAGGCACCGTTTCGACCAGACAGCTCGAGCACGCCGGCATAGGCCTGAATGACCCCATCGGTAATGGACCGCGTCGCGAGCGGGCTATCCTCGCGAAAGCCGGTGATCTTGCAGTGAATGAGCGATGGATTGAACGCCTGCATCCTGTCCCACACCACTCCCAGCCGTTCGCCCACGCCAGGCTTGAAGTTCTCGATCAGCACATCGGACTGCTTGACCAGACGGTGCAGGATCTCCTTGCCCTGATCGGACTTGAGGTCGACCGCGATGGCGCGGCGACCGCGGTTGCAGGCGAGGAACGGAAAGCGCCGCTTGCCCTTGACGGTCGGCCCTCCTCGCAGCGGATCTCCGTCCGGCGTCTCCAGCTTGATGACTTCGGCGCCAAGGTCCTGCAGCGTGCGCCCGGCAAAGGGCGCCGAGGCGATCAGGCCCAGGTCAAGCACCCGCACGCCGGCCAGCGGGCGCACGGAGATGTCGGCAGCAGTATCCATAAAACTCCTCTTTCCGCCTCGTTGCGTAATGGCCAGAACCGGTTGCAGCAAATTGTTTTGCGGCGGATCGTGACCGTCGATCACGCCTGCCTGAAGGACCACCGAGTCGTTGACAATCGGTTCGGCTCGCAGGATCTTTCCATCGCCGCACTACGCATGCAGCCAGGGACCAGCTATCGATACCATACCGATCGCGGCTGGGGCATAGATACCCTCCCGGTCGAGTGGGCCCCATCCGAGTGTCCGCCCCCGAACCTCACCCCCATCCTTATGTTGACAGTTACGTCAATTTCGGGCATTTTTTCAATCGTGACACAGGTCCGCGGCAAGCCATTCGACGGCAGGTGAGCGCAACGGCGTGGCGGAGCCGAGTCGGTGGAGAGACTGAACAATGACCAGCACAGTTTTGAACGATGTCCCGGCCCACGTCCCCGCGGAACTGATCTGGAACGACGATATCGACCGGTTCGTCAACGAGATGTCTGATCCCTACGAAGCTGCGGCGCGGCTGTACGATGGCCCCGACATCGTCTGGGCGGCTGGCGGCTATCGCGGCGCGCCCGGCTGGCTGCTCACCCGCTATGTCGATATGGAAGCGGTATTCCTCGATTCCGAGCATTTCAGCCCGCGCGATCACTTCTATTCCGTTTTTTCGGAAGTCCTCGGTGTGCCATGGGTGTTCAATCCACAGGCGATCGATCCGCCGCGCCATTTCGCATTCCGCCAGGTCATCCAGCCATACTTCCAGCCCGGCGCGGTCAAGCGCCTGGAAGGCTCGATGCGCGAGGTTTGCCGCTCGCTGATCGCCGATCTCAAGGGCCGCCGGCAGTTCGATTATATCGAGGATTTCGCCCGCTTCTTCCCGACGACCATCTTCCTCGACCTGATGGGCCTCCCGCGCGATAACCTGGAGCAGTTCCTGCAATGGGAGCGCACCATGATTCGCGGCGAAACCAACGAGATTCGCCGCGGCGCGATGCGCGCCATCGTCGACTATCTGGAAGATCGCGTGAATGAGCGTCGCGCCAACCCGGGTACGGACCTGATCAGCAGAGTCCTGGCCGCGAAGGTGGATGGCAAGCCGCTCGAGCATGACGATATCATGGGCATGTGCTCGCTCCTCTATGCCGGGGGCTTGGACACCGTCCTCGGCAGCATGGGCTGGCACATGTACCGGCTGGTCACCGAACCGGAATTGCAGGACCGCATCCGCAATTACCAGGGCAACATGATGGATGTCGTCGACGAACTCTGCCGGGCCTATGGCGTGGTTCGCAACCGCCGCCGGGTCGTCAAGGACGTGGAACTCAACGGCGTGCAGATGAAGGTGGGTGACTGGGTCAACCTGCCGACGGCCCTCGCCAGTCGCGATGCCAGGAAGTACCCCGACCCGAACGCGATCGACTTCAGCCGCAAGGACCGCGGCATGACCTTCGGGGGCGGCATTCACTACTGCCTTGGCATCCACCTCGCCCGGATGGAGCTCAAGATCGTGCTGGAGGAAGTCCTCGCGGCGTTTCCCAACCTGCGCATGCAGCCAGGAAAGAGCTACGAGTACCACACAGTCGGCGTCTGGGGCGTTGAATCGCTTCCGGTTGAGTGGAGCCCGAACTGACCGTAGGCTCCACCAAACTCGATTGGGAAAATCACAGCGGCAGCCTCCTTGTGGGGCTGCCGTTTTGCTGTCGAAACGCAGTCCGTGCTGAGGGAAGCATCAAAGCGCAGACGCTGCATATATGTTGTTATGCTTGCCAAAGTGGCCCCAAAAACCATCATGTTCTCCAACGACTCGGCGGTCGCACCATCCAGAGAACATGGCCCACACCAAGGCACTGGCGGGACTGGCCGGCATAGAGAGAGGCAGCTACCATGGCGCAGTCAACGATGAGAGCGATCAATCCGGACGACGATCTCGAATCGCTCCGGTTCGAACCTGTCACGGGGTGCATCGGGGCCGACGTCGTCGGGCTGGACATGTCCACGCCGCTCTCTCCGAAACTTTTCGCCGCGATCTCCGATGCCCTCGTTAAATACAAGGTGCTGTTCTTCAGGGATCAGGACATCACGCCTGAGCAGCACATCGCCTTCGCACGGCCCTTCGGAGAGCTCGATATAAACCCGTTTGCCAAGAATCCGGGGTTCCAGACCGATGCCAACTACCCCGAGATTGTGGTGATCGAAAGCACCAAGGACAAGTTCGTCGCCGCCGATACATGGCACAGCGATCTGAGCTACAAGGAATGCCCGCCCTTGGGCTCGGTACTACGATGCCGAATAACGCCCAAGGCGGGCGGCGATACCGTATGGGCCGATATGGCCGCTGCCTTCGAAGACCTCGACGATTCTACTCGATCCCTAATCACGGGGCTGACCGCGCTCCACGATTCAAGTGCCTTCGAACCCGGCCTGCGCGCAAATGGCGCCGACGAGGCCGCGATCCTGGAGCGCCGACGCAATAATCCCGCAGTTGAACATCCCCTCGTGCGTACGCATCCGACCTCCGGCGAGAAGATCCTCTATGTGAATGGCCTTTTCACCAAAGGGATCAAAGGAATGAAGGAATCGGAGAGCCGTCCTCTGCTTGAACGCCTGTTCCGGCAAGTAGCTAACCCCGATTATCAGGTCCGCTTCCGCTGGCGGGTGAATTCGATTGCTTTCTGGGACAATCGCAGCACCCAGCATCGCGCCAACCGGGATTTCTTCCCCCATCATCGCCGAATGGATCGCGTTACGATCCTCGGCGATCGGCCCTTCTAGGTATCTGTCGATCGGGGGCACTGCCGCTCAGGGCAAAAATAATCGCGAGCCGCTGGCGGGGGCCCAATTGGAATGCACGGTCTTGCCAGCAAAGAACCTTGGAAACGGTGGTGCCGCTTAGGTGATTCGAACACCTGACCCCATCATTACGAATGATGTGCTCTACCGACTGAGCTAAAGCGGCCTGCCCGTGGACAGGGCGGCGCTTTAGCCAGCCGGGGCTGGCAAGGCAATGCCTTAAAAGCACCGGCGCGGCACGCCCGCCGGCGCCGCTCCCGCTAGTCCGCTTTGGTCCAGCGGCCGCCATCCTGCTTCCAGAAATTGCGCTCCAGCCCGCCGCGTTCGCCGAGCGAGCGCCAGCAGGCGCGGGCCGCCGCCAGGGTCGCCTCGTCGAAGACCAGGAAGGCCCGGTCGAACCGCTCGGCATCGGCCGCTTCGTCGCGCCATTGCCCATCAGCAAGGACCACAAAACGCGCGCCGTTGGCGGGTTCGACCGCATGCGCCAGCAGCACGGGCTGGCGCCCCTCGTGACCCTCCCCAACCGTGCCATTGGCGAGGAATGTCGCGGTGCCGTCGCGCGCGGTGCGGGTCCAGAGGGCCTTGCCGATCACCCCCAGCTGCGCCGCATCCTGCGCGACCACCAGCATGCGCTGGCCGGCGGCAAGGGTCTTTTCCGCCAGCATGGCGACGATCGCCTCCGCGGGATCCCGGCTGACCTGATAGAAGTCGACTTGCACGGCCCCTCCCCTACCGGCCTGGGCTCAGCCTTCCACCCGGTCGCGCAGGTAGCGGTCGAGCAGGCGCACGCCGAAGCCGCTCGCGCCCTTGTCCCAGGTCGCCCCGGGCTTGTCGGTCCACACCGTCCCGGCAATGTCGAGGTGCGCCCAGGGCGTGTCGTTCTCGACATAGCGCTGGAGGAACTGCGCCGCGGTGATCGATCCACCATAGCGCGGGCCAACGTTCTTCATGTCCGCAATCGGGCTGTCGATCATCTTGTCATAGGACGGTCCCAGCGGGAAGCGCCACAGCTTGTCGCCGCTGGCCTTGCCGGCGGCATCGAGCGCGGCGGCGAGATCGTCACTGTTGGTGAACAGCCCGGCATGTTCGTGTCCCAGCGAAACGATGATCGCCCCGGTCAGGGTGGCGAGATCGATGATTGTCGCCGGCCTGAACTCGCGCTGCACCCAGGTCAGCACGTCGCACAGCACCAGCCGCCCCTCGGCATCGGTGTTGATCACCTCGACCGTCTGCCCCGATAGGGTCTTCACAACATCGCCCGGGCGCTGGGCCTTGCCGTCCGGCATGTTCTCGACCAGCCCAACCACGCCCACCACGTTGGCCTTCGCCTTGCGGCGGGCAAGCGCCAGCATCGTCCCGGCAACGGCGCCGGCCCCGCCCATGTCCCACTTCATGTCTTCCATGCCGGCAGCCGGCTTGATCGAGATGCCACCGGTGTCGAAGGTCACGCCCTTGCCGACGAAGGCGGTGAACGGCGCTTACCCGCCCCCCCGCCAGATCGCCGCCAGCAGCCGCGGCGGCCGCGCCGAGCCCTGGGCGACGCCGAGCAACGCCCCCATGCCAAGCCCCGCCATCTCCACTTCGTCGAGCACGCGCAGTTCGAGCCCCGTGCCGACAAACCGCGCCTCGCAGCGGGCGACGAAGCTCTCCGGAAAGATCACGTTCGCCGGCTCGGTGACCAACTCGCGGGTGAACTCCACTCCCTCGGCAACGGCGCTTTCCAGCGCCCAGGCAGCCTCGGCACCTTCAGGAGCGCCGCTCACCACGATCTCGGTGAGCGACGGCTTCTGCTCGCTCTTGAGCCGGGTCCGGTAGGTATCGAGCCGCCAGCCGCGCAGCCGTGCGCCGAGCAGCACCGCGGCGGCCTCCTGCGCCGAAAGGCCTGCCCCGCCAAGGTCCAGCGCCAGGCTCGTCTCGCCGGAGGTGAGATACTTGGCCGTCAGCCCGGCCCCAGCCTTTTCGAGCGCAGCGGTGCGATCGGCGCCCGGCGCCCCCGCCCCGGCCAGGGCCACGCGCACGAGCTCGCCGCCGCGCTCGGCGAAGCCCTCGAACACCTGCCCGGTCTTGCCCGTGAAGCGCGAGGCCTTCGCCGCCGCAGCGAGGACCGGCTCCAGTCCCTCAGGCAGGCTGTCCTGGTTGCAGAGGTAGGCGACCACCTTCGCACCGGCAGGAAGGGATGAGGCGAAGGTGATCTTCATGGGAACTCCGGCAGACGAGAGATGGCGACCGCATGGCGACGTTTTTCCGCCGCTTGTGCGATTGCAGTTAGGGCGCGGCGGTGCGATAGGCAAGCCATGCTCCCCCGCCCGATCCGCGCCACCAGCCCTGCCCTGCGGGGAAGCCAACCGCGCGAGCGGTGGGCCCATGGCGGCCCGGGACGCGCCGTTCTGGCCGGATACGTCGTCGCGGTTTCATTGTTTCTCGCCGCACAGGCAAAGGCCCAGGACCTGCCCGGATCAGCGCCGCCCACGGCAGCCGCTGTTACGGGTAGCGGACCGATCGCGTTCGAGGCGGGCGAAGTCACCTATGGGCTCAACAGCGAGGTCGTGACCGCCAGCGGCAACGTGGTGCTCCGCCGTGCCGGACCTGGCGGGGAGCCCGGCCAGTCGGTCAGGGCCGACCGGATCGCATGGAACCGCAAGACCGGCGTTGTCGAAGCAACCGGCAATGTCCGGCTCCTTGATGAAGACGGCAACCAGGTCTTCACCGACCGGGTGGAGCTGACCGACGAGCTCAAGGCCGGCGCCATGGAAAACCTGCTGATCGCCCTGCGCGATGGCGGGCGCCTCGCCGCGGTCTCGGGCAAGCGCGATGCCCAGGGGCGGATCGTGCTCCAGCGCGCGGCCTATTCCGGCTGCCCGGTGGAAGATGCCAACGGCTGCGCGCGCCAGCCCACCTGGCAGGTCAACGCCTCGCGCGTGACCTACGACCCGGCCAAACGCCAGATCCATTTCACCGGCGCGCGCCTGCGCATCTTCGGCGTCACCCTGATGCCCCTGCCCGGTCTCACCATCGCCAGCGATGGACGACCGATCAACGGCCTGCTGATCCCCGATCTCCAGGTCACCGCCAACAACGGAATCCAGATCAGCGACACCTGGTACCAGCGCCTCGGCAACAACCAGGATCTTGCCGTCACGGGCTACCTGTTCACCCAGGCCCTGCCGATGGTCTCGGCCCGCTACCGCGCCCTGCTCGACGAAGGCGCGTTCCAGATCACCGGCTATGCCACCCGCTCCCGCCGCACTTCGGTCAGCGGCGGCCCGAGCAATTCCTCGGTCACCGATTTCCGAGGCTATTTCGCGGCGAGCGGCAAGTTCCAGTTCTCGCCCGAGTGGAGCCTCTCCACTTCGCTGCGCGTGGCGAGCGACCGCACCTTCCTGCGCCGATACGACATCAACCGCGATGATCGCCTGCGCACCACGGCCGAGCTCGAACGAATCGGTGAGACGAGCTACTTCTCGCTCTCCGGCTGGGCCACGCAGACCATGCGAGTGGGAGACCGGCAGGGGCTGGTCCCCGTGGCCTTCCCGGTGGTGGACTGGCGCAAGCGGCTGGCCGATCCGCTGCTCGGCGGCCGGGTCGAGCTGCAGCTGAATTCCCTCGCCATCACCCGAACCGCCGGGCAGGACACCCAGCGCGCCTTCGCCCGCGTCCAGTGGGATACGACCCGCGTGCTGCCCGGCGGCCAGCTGGTCAGCCTCACCGCGCTGGCCCGCGGCGACGTCTACCATTCCGACGCCAATGCCCTGACGGCAACCGCGCTCTATCGCGGCAACCCCGGCTGGCAGGGCCGGGGCATCGCCATCGGCGCGCTCGACGTGAAGTGGCCGCTGGTCGGCAGCGCCTTCGGCGGCACCCAGGTGTTCACGCCGCGCTTCCAGCTGGTCGCCAGCCCGCAGGTGCGCAACCTTGCCGTGCCCAACGAGGATTCGCGCGCAATCGACCTGGAGGATTCCAACCTCTTCGCGCTCAACCGCTTCCCCGGCTATGACCGCGTCGAAGACGGCGTGCGCTTTACCTACGGGTTCGACTGGCAACTCAATCGTCCCAACTGGCGCGTGCGCTCCACCCTCGGCCAGTCCTACCGCCTCTCTAACCAGCGCACGGTCGTGCCCACTGGCACGGGCCTGGCCGATCGCCTGTCCGACGTGGTCGGCCGCACCGAGGTCCGCTTCAAGGACCTGGTCAAGCTGACCTGGCGCTACCGGCTCGACAAGGATAGCCTCGCCGTCCGCCGCAACGAGATCGATGCAACCGTCGGCTCCTCGCGCACCTATGCCGAGATCGGCTACCTGCGCCTCAACCGCAACATCACCACGGTGGAAGACCTGCAGGATCGCGAGGAACTGCGCGCCGCCGCGCGGATCGCCTTCGCCCGCAACTGGTCGGTGTTCGGCTCGGGCGTGATCAACCTGACCAAGGCCCCGGCCACGGCTACCACCCCCGCCGCCGACGGCTTCCAGCCGATCCGCACCCGCGCCGGTATCGCCTATGCCGACGATTGTATAGAACTCGCGCTCACCTGGCGGCGCGACTACATCGCCACTGGCGATGCCGGGCGCGGCAATACCGTCCAGATCTATTTCGCCCTGCGCAACCTCGGGTTCCGGTAATCCCCCGAACAGGTAC
Organism: Novosphingobium sp.; assembly: GCA_035719485.1. Taxonomy (GTDB): domain Bacteria; phylum Pseudomonadota; class Alphaproteobacteria; order Sphingomonadales; family Sphingomonadaceae; genus Novosphingobium. The sequence continues at coordinate 1,249 of DASTGC010000191.1, read as the reverse complement.
ATCGGGAAGCCACTTCCTGTTTGCGCCACACCGTAAAACCGCTATCGCGCGCCAATCCCCCGTGCTCAGGTCTGGTTAACCCGGCCCGCCGCAATCGAGAGGGCCAACGGGAACTGGTGCCCAGGCTGCAGGGCCGGGGCGCCCCCGCAGACAGGAACGATGCCAAGAGATGACAATCGCGCACTTTCCCACTGTCCGCCGGCTCGCACTCGGCCTCTCCATGGCTGCAGTGGCGACGATGACTGTCGCCCAGCCGATGGATTCGGCCAGCGAACCGCAGGGTTCTCTCAACATCCCTGACGATGTGCAGATCTTCGGCAAGAACGATCCCAACCACCGGCGTGCCACGGCCATCGTCAATGGCGACATCATCACGGGCACCGATGTCGAGCAGCGCCTTGCCCTCGTCCTCTCGGCCAATCAGACGAAGCCCGGGCCCGAGGAAGTGGCGCGCCTGCGCCTGCAGATCCTACGCAACCTGATCGATGAAACGCTGCAGATCCAGGAAGCCAAGGCTCACGACCTCAAGGTCGAAGATGACGAGGTCGAACAGACCTACCAGCGTGTCGCCACGCAGAATTTCCGCCAGGACCCCCGGGCCCTCGACGCCTATCTAATCCGCATCGGGTCCTCGCCCGCATCGCTCAAGCGTCAGATCCGGGGTGAGCTCGCCTGGCAGGCGGTCCTGCGCCGCAACGTCCAGCCGTTCATCAACGTCTCGCAGAGCGAAGTGCGCGAAATGATGGACCGGATGAAGGCGGCCAAGGGTACCGAGGAATACCGCCTCGGAGAAATCTTCCTTGCCGCCACTGCCGAAACCCGGCCGCAGGTCGCCGCCAACGCCAAGCAGATCATCGAGCAGCTCCAAAAGGGCGGCTCCTTTGTCGCCTATGCCCGCCAATATTCACAGGCCTCCACTGCGGCAGTGGGCGGGGACCTCGGCTGGATCCGTCTTGCCCAGTTGCCGAGCGAACTCGCAACAGCCGCCCAGGGCCTGCAGCCGGGACAGCTGGTCGGCCCGGTCGAAACCAGCGGCGGATTCTCGATCCTCTACCTGATTGACAAGCGCCAGGTCCTCACCGCCGATCCGCGCGATGCCGTACTCTCGCTCAAGCAGATCTCGATCGATTTCCCTGCGGACACGACCGAGCCCCTGGCGACCAAGCGTGCCGGCGAATTCGCCGCGGCGATGAAGGCTGCCCGCGGCTGCGGTGCGGTCGATGAAGTCGCACATACCCTTGGCGCTCAG
>DASTGC010000190.1:0-4218 GCA_035719485.1 Novosphingobium sp. | reverse complement strand
CCGCAAGCAGATCAAAGGCAATATCTACCTAGCCAAGGTTACCCGGGTCGAGCCATCGCTGCAGGCGGCTTTCGTCGATTTTGGCGGCAACCGGCACGGATTCCTCGCGTTCAGCGAAATCCATCCCGACTATTACCAGATTCCCAAGGAAGACCGCGAAGCGCTGCTTGCCGAAGAAGCCGCCCACGCCGAGGAAGAGGCCGCGTTGCGCGCGTCCGGCGATGGCGATTACGACGACGAGGACGGCGGCGAGGATTATCGCGGCGACGATTTCAGCGATGAAGACCTGGAAGACAACGGCGGCGTCACGGAGATCGACACGTCCGAAAAGGACCAGGTTGCGACAATCGAGGCCGGTCACGTCGAAAACGGCTTCGACTATGCCGAGGACGAAGACCGCGAAACCGGCGGCGAGGAGGAAGGCGATGACGATCGCCCGCGCCGTGGCCGGCGCCGGCAGGGTCGCGGCCGTTCCAAGGCGGCGGATGACCTGCGCGCGCGCCGCATGGCGCTCAGGCGTCGCTACAAGATCCAGGACGTCATCCACAGGCGCCAGGTGCTGCTGGTCCAGGTGGTCAAGGAAGAACGCGGCAACAAGGGCGCGGCGCTGACCACCTATCTCAGCCTTGCCGGCCGCTATTGCGTGCTCATGCCCAATTCGAGCCATGGCGGCGGCATCAGCCGCAAGATCAGCTCGAGCACCGATCGCAAGCGGCTGAAGGCGATCATCGCCGAACTGGAATTGCCGCGTTCGATGGGGTGCATCGTGCGCACCGCCGGGCTTTCGCGCACCAAGACCGAGATCAAGCGCGATTTCGACTATCTTGCCCGCCTGTGGGACGAAATTCGCGAACGCACGCTCAAGTCGACTGCGCCGTGGCTGATCCATTCGGACAGCGACCTGATCAAGCGCGCCATCCGCGACATCTACAACCGCGACATCGAGGAAGTGGTCGTCGAGGGCGAGGCCGGATACCGCGCCGCCCGCGATTTCATGAAGCTTCTGATGCCAAGCCATGCCCGGCGGGTGAAGGCCTATTCCGATCCGGTGCCGCTGTTCCAGCGCTATGGCGCGGAAGACCAGCTGACCGCGATGTACGATCCCGTCGTGCAGCTGAAGTCGGGCGGCTATATCGTCATCAACCCGACCGAGGCGCTGGTTTCAATCGACATCAACTCGGGCCGCGCGACCAAGGAGCACGGCATCGAGGCGACCGCAGTTTCGACCAACCTCGAAGCCGCGCGCGAGATCGCCCGCCAGTTGCGCCTGCGCGACATGGCCGGCCTGGTGGTGATCGACTTCATCGACATGGAATATGGCTCAAACGTCCGCAAGGTCGAGAAGGCCATGAAGGACGCGCTGAAGGACGACCGCGCGCGTATCCAGGTCGGCCGCATCTCCGGGTTCGGGCTGATGGAGATGAGCCGCCAGCGCCTGCGCACCGGGGTGCTTGAGGCGACCACGCGCGGTTGCCCGCATTGCGACGGCACGGGCCTGGTCCGCACCGCATCGAGCGCCGGGCTTTCGGCCCTGCGCCTGATCGAGGATGAGGCCGCCAAGGGCCGCGGCACGGTGATCACGCTCTATGCGTCCACAGAGGCTTCGATCTACCTGCTCAATGCCAAGCGCGTTGATCTTCACGAGATCGAGCACCGTTATGGCGTCCGCGTGGAAGTGATCCCCGAGGGGGAGAACGAGGGTGCCAAGATGCGCGTCGCCTCGTCCGGTCCGCGGCCGACTTCCTTGCCCAGGTTCGAACCCATCGTGGAGCCCGAGGAAGACCTGCTCGACGAGGACGAATTCCTCGACGACGAGGAAGAAGCAGAAGAACGCGGCGAAGCCCGTGGACGGGGCGAACGCCGCCCGCGCGACGAGGACGAGGATGGCGAAGGCGGCCGGCGCAAGCGCCGCAAGCGCCGGCGCGGCGGTCGCAACCGCAATCGCGGCGAGGATGGCGAGGGCGAGAGCACCGCTGAGGGTGATGGCGATAGCGATGCCGAGGCCGAGGCCGACGAGGAAACCGGTGAAAACACGCGCGAGCGCAGCGAAGGCCATGGTGAGGATGGCGAGGACGGCCCGCGCAAGCGCCGTCGTCGTGGCCGCCGCCGGCGCGGTGGCCGCAACCGCGGCGAAGGCGCCGAGGATGGCGAGGCCGCCGATGGTGAAGCCGAAACCGCAGAGGTCGAAGAGGCCAATGCTGAGCCAGTCGTGGCCGAAACCACTGGCGAAGCTGCCGAAGCAGAAGCCGTAGCCGAAGAGGCCCCGAAAAAGCGCGCCCCGCGCCGCCGCAAGGCTGCCGACGCCCCGGCGGAGGAGGCTCCCGCTGCCGAGGTCGCCGTCGCCGATGAAGCGCCGGCCAAGCCCAAGCGTACTCGCAAGAAGGCCGTTGCCGCCGCTGAGCCGGAGGCCGAAGCTGCAGTGGCAGCGCCTGCACCGGCAGAGGAGGGCACGGTAGAGGAAGCGCCGGCCAAGCCCAAGCGCACCCGCAAGAAGGCTGCCGCCGCCGCGGCCGAGCCGGAAGCGTCGGTAGTGGCCGAGGCGGCGCCTGAAGCTGCGGAAGGCGCGGATGCGGAAGATGGCCAGCGCCGCGGCGGCTGGTGGCAGCGCACCTTCGGCGCCTGAACTGGCCCGATTACCAAACAAAGCGGCGCGGGAAGCAATTCCCGCGCCGTCCGTTTTGGTTAGACTCCCGCGCCCATGCCGCCGCCGACCTTCAGCACCTCACCAGTGACGAACTCCGCCTGGGGCGAGGTAAGGAACAGCATGGCATCGACGATGTGCCGCTCGGCGCCGTCGGTATCGATGAATTGCATTGAAGCCTTGATCTGCGCGCGGCGTTCGGCAGTCAGCTCATTCCGGATTGTTTCGGTGATCATCAGCCCCGGCGCGATCGCGTTGACGCGCACGGGGGCCAGTTCCTTGGCACAGGCCACGGAAAGCGCGGCCACTGCCATCTTGCTGGCCGCATAGGCATTTCCGCCGACATAGGCACCGCCGGACGAGATATTTACCACGCTCGCGCCGGGCCGGGTCATATATGGCACAGCGGCAAGGGTGCAGGTGATCGTCCCGCCCACATTGACGTCGAACAGGCGCAGGGTCTTGGCCAGGCCCATTTCCCGCATGGGCTTGTTGTAGGCATCGGAATGCAGGCCCGCATTGTTGATGAGAATGTCGATTGCGCCGCCCTCGCCCGCCGCCCGCGCCATGGCGGCAGCCATCTGTGTCTCGTCGGTCACGTCCCCGGCAAAACCCGTGGCCACACCCCCGCTGGCCCGGATCGCCGCAGCGCAGGCCTCGACTGCCGGCTCGTCGACATCAACCAGCAGCACCTTCGCGCCGCGGGCGGCCAGTGCCTCGCCGAAGGCCTTGCCGAAGCCGCGGGCACCGCCGGTTATAACGGCGACCCTGCCCATGTAGAAATTGCCATCCGACATCGCGTGCATCCTCCTGTCCGCGGCCTGCGCCGTCTCACCTGTAGAAACCTGCCACTGCCTGCACCGATCTGTCCATCGGGGCCCTTGCCCTCGCGCGATGAATTGCTAGAGGCATTAGCGAAACAGCTTCCACGGATCGGTCACATGGCAACCTTCACCCTTCCCAAGAACAGCAAGATCAACGGCAAGGGCCGCGTGCACAAGGCCGAAGGCGCCAGCAACGTGAAGAAGTTCACGATCTATCGCTACGATCCCGACAGCGGCGAGAATCCGCGCTACGATCAGTTCGAGATCGATCTGGACCAGTGCGGTCCGATGGTGCTCGACGCGATCATCAAGATCAAGAACGAGGTCGACCCGACGCTCACCTTCCGCCGCTCCTGCCGCGAAGGCATCTGCGGCTCCTGCGCGATGAACATGAACGGTCGCAATGGCCTGGCCTGCACCACCGCGATCGAGGACCTGAAGGGCGACGTGCGGATCACCCCGCTGCCGCACATGGAAGTGATCAAGGACCTGGTCCCGGATTTCACCCACTTCTACGCGCAGTATGCCTCGATTCGGCCCTGGCTGCAGACCGTCAGCACCACCCCGTCGGGCAAGGAGCGCCTGCAGAGCCCCGAGCAGCGCGAAAAGCTGGACGGCCTCTACGAGTGCATCCTGTGCGCCTGCTGCTCGACGAGCTGCCCGTCTTACTGGTGGAACAGCGACAAATTCCTTGGCCCCGCCATCCTGCTCCAGGCCTATCGCTGGCTCGCCGACAGCCGCGACGAGTTCGCC
>DASTGC010000189.1:0-4123 GCA_035719485.1 Novosphingobium sp. | reverse complement strand
GCGAGGTAATCGGCGATATGGCGGCTTCGTCCGGGCTCGGCCTCCCTCAGACGCTCTGCCCAGCCCGGCCCCATCAGCTCGGTCTCCGCGCTGAAGGCGCAGAACAGCTTGGCGACGACCTCGCCAGCCCGTTGCGCCGTGGCAAGCTGGTCGGGATGGAGATAGAGCCGCTCGTAGAGAAAGGCCTTGAGCCGGCGCTCGTGGGCGGCGAGTTCGGGGGAGAAGGCAGCCGTGCTGCGGCCGGCGGCACGAACTTCGGCCGGACTGCCCATGCCTGCGACCCGGCGCTGCGTTTCGGCGATGAGATCATTGACCATCAGGCCGATTTGTCCGCGCACCAGTTCGCGCAGCTGCCGGTCACGCTCCGCACGAGGAAACCGGCGCTCCACCGCGCGCCATTGGTCTGCCACGAATTCCAGCGTGAGCAGATCGTCAAGCGCGAGGAAGCCCGCGCGCAGGCCATCGTCGATATCGTGGTTATCGTAGGCGATATCGTCGGCCAGTGAGGCAACCTGGGCCTCGAGGCATGACCATTCCGCGAGGTCCAGCGGCCAGGCGGCGTCAAGCTCGGCCAGGGCCCAGTTGGGAGCGGTGACGGGCCCGTTGTGCTTGGCCAGGCCCTCCAGCAATTCCCAGCTCAGGTTGAGCCCGTCGAACTCGCAATAGGGCGATTCGAGCCGCATCAGCGTGCGCAGACAGTGAGCGTTGTGATCCCACCCGCCGTGTGTTGCCAAGGCGGCGTCGAGGGCTTCCTCACCGGCATGGCCGAATGGCGGATGGCCGATGTCGTGGGCGAGGCACAGGGCCTCGGTCAGGTCCTCGTCGAGACCGAGCGTTCGCGCGATCACGCGGCCGATCTGCGCGACTTCGAGGCTGTGCGTCAGGCGAACCCGATAGTGATCGCCGTCTGGCGCGACGAAGACCTGGGTCTTGTGGCGCAGGCGGCGAAAGGCGATCGAATGGATGATCCGGTCACGGTCGCGCTGGTAGGCTGTGCGTGGACCCCGCGGCGCAGTTTCGTCAGCACTGAATTCGCGCCCGCGGGTGCGGGCAGGATCACAGGCATAAGGTGCGCGCGCTTCATCCATCAGGCGCCGAGGATCCAGTCTGCCGCACATTCCGAGTGAATGCGGGTGCAATCGTAGATCGGCATGACGTTGGCATCCACGTCGACCACCATCTCCAGTTCGGTGCAGCCGAGCACCACCGCCTGAGCGCCCTCGCGCTGGAGTTCGACCATCATCGACTTCAGCTCGCGTTCGCTTTGGCGGGTGGCCTTCCCCAGCATCAGCTCATCGTAGATTATCCGGTCCAGCGTCTCCACGAAACGCATCTCGGGCGGCAGCAGTTCGATGTCGCGGGCGATCAGCTTGTGACGATAGAAGCTCTCGGCCATGACGTTACGGGTGCCGATCAGCGCCGCTTTGCGCACGCCGTCCCGGGCCATCCGCTCGGCCACCGCCTCTGCAATGTGCAGGACCGGCACCGTTACGGCGCTTGCAACCGCATCGTATACCTTGTGCATGGCGTTCGAACCGATGATCAGCGCCGTTGCACCGGCCCCTTCGAGGCGCTGCGCGCTCTCCGCCAGGATCCCTGCCGCCCGTTGCCACTCCTCGCCGCTCTGGAGCCGTTGCAGGTCCGTGAAATCAAGGCTTTCGATCAGCAGTGGCGCGCTTGCCTGGCGGCCCTTGCTCGCCTGTACCAGGCGGTTGAGGTGCTCATAATAGGTTCGAGTCGACAGCCAGGACATGCCGCCGATGAGGCCAAGCTTGCGCAAGGTCGCTATCTCCCGGGAAGTGCAAGGAATCGCCCAAGCGCCCTGCCCTTAGCACGGGCGCGACACAGGTCCAGCACCGGGGTGTGGTCGCTCGTCGGTCAGCCGAACCCGGTGGCGCAGAGGGCGGCGGAACTCGCTGTAACTTCAAGCACTTCACGATCCCCAACCCGACGGACGGCCAGCACGTAATCCGCGAGCGAGCGTTTGGGGCCCCGCAGGGCCTGGAGCTTGCGGAGCTGAGAAATGGTGAGCCGGTCAACCATCCGCCGGGCCATGCAGGCGCTGGTCTCGTCCGAAAGGCCGGATTCGACCAGGGCCGACCTGACCCTGCTCTCGGCAATCCGCTCTACACAGCCCGACAGGGACAGGGCTGCGGCGATCACGACCAGTGCTGAACGTGACCGCGAATTCATGAAACAAGACAAGGCCGGGGCGATTTCCATGACACTGGTTCAACAGGAGTTTGAAGCCGATGCAAGCCCGGAAATCGTTTCGCCACGCTGCCGTATGCACCGCAGTGTTATCGCTGGCCGCCCTGGTTCCGACTTCAGCCGACGCGAAGGGCTGCCTTCGCGGCGCTGCCGCCGGAGCCGTCGCCGGACACATGGCCCATCATCACGCCATCGCCGGTGCGATGATCGGCTGCGCGGCGGTTCATCACCATTATTCAAAGAAGGCCAAGGCCTCAGCGGTGCCGGCCAACCATAGCTGACGGCAGGAGAAAAAGCCCTTACCGATCCTCCCGAGCAGCCTGCGCAGCAGGCGACCGTCGAGGGACTCTTTCGAGCGAAGCGAGAACCTGCACTGCCGCAGCCTCGACAAGCTCGGGAGGAACGGAGGTGGGGGCAAATCTCGTCCGTCAGTGGGCGAACGCCTTGACGATATCTTCGACCATCTTCTTCGCGTCGGCGAGGAGCATCATGGTCTGATCCATGTAGAAAACGTCGTTGTCGACGCCGGCATAGCCCACCCCGCCCATGGAGCGCTTGATGAACATGATCGTCTTGGCTTTCTCCACATCGAATACCGGCATGCCATAGATTGGCGATGACTTGTCGGTCTTCGCTGCGGGGTTGACCACGTCGTTGGCACCGATAACGAAGGCCACGTCGCACTGCGCGAATTCGCCCTGGATATCCTCCAGCTCGAAGACTTCGTCATAGGGGACGTTAGCTTCGGCCAGGAGCACGTTCATGTGCCCCGGCATGCGGCCAGCCACCGGATGGATGGCGTACTTGACCTTGACCCCCTCCTTCTTGAGCAGGTCACCCATTTCGCGCAGCACGTGCTGGGCCTGGGCCACGGCCATGCCGTAGCCGGGAATGATGATGACGTTCTCGGCTTCCTTGAGCAGGAAGGCGGCATCCTCGGCCGAGCCGCGTTTCCACGGGCGCTGCTCCCTGGCGGCGGCGGCGCCCGCCGAAGCCTCGGCGCCAAAGCCGCCAGCAATAACCGAGATGAAGCTCCGGTTCATCGCCTTGCACATGATGTAGGAAAGGATCGCGCCGGATGACCCGACCAGCGCACCGGTGATGATCATCGCGGTGTTATGGAGCGTGAAGCCCATCGCCGCCGCAGCCCAGCCTGAATAGGAATTGAGCATCGAGACGACGACCGGCATGTCGGCCCCGCCGATCGGAACGATCAGCAGGAAGCCGATCAGGAACGAAGCCGCAGTTATCGAGGTGATGACCCAGAGGCTTTCGTCCTGCGTAAATCGGGCAACAAGCAAAAGGATGGCGAACAGTGTGCCAAGATTGATCAGGTGCCGCGCCGGCAGCAGGATCGGCGCGCCGCTCATATTGCCGTTCAGCTTGAGGAAAGCGATGACCGAACCGGAGAAAGTGATCGCGCCAATGGCGATGCCAAGGCCCATCTCGATCCGGCTGTCGGGGTTGATCGCGCCCGAAGGCAGGAGAATGCCGAAGGCTGCCGGGTTGAGATAGGCGGCGAGACCGACCAGCACAGCGGCCAGGCCCACGAGGCTGTGGAAGGCGGCGACCAGCTGCGGCATGGCGGTCATCTGGATCTTGCGCGCCGTGGTGAGGCCGATGAGTGCGCCAAGACCGATGGCAGCGACGATCCTGGCAAGGATGACGAGGTCCACCGAAGTCGGGCGCGGCCACCAGTCACCCGGCGGGATCGGCGCCTGGGTCGCCATGGTGGTGGCAATGGCGATGGCCATGCCGACCATGCCGTAGCGATTGCCCGAGCGGCTCGTGGCTGGTGAGGACAGGCCGCGCAGTGCGAGGATGAACAGGACGCCGGAAGCGAGGTAGGCCAGCAAGGCCCAGGCCGGCAGGATCACGTGCTCCATGCCCCGGTCAGCCCTTCTTCTTCGAC
>DASTGC010000188.1:0-15368 GCA_035719485.1 Novosphingobium sp. | reverse complement strand
GGTGATCGTCACCGGCATCATCGTGGCGTTCAAGCTCGCGGGCCTCATGGGCATTGCCTATGCCGCCACCGCGATGCTGGCGCTGGCCGGCATGGTCGTCGCGCTCGACGCCTATGGTCCGGTGACCGACAATGCCGGCGGCATTGCCGAAATGGCGGGTCTTGACGATTCGGTCCGGGAAAAGACCGACGCGCTCGACGCCGTGGGCAACACCACCAAGGCCGTGACCAAGGGCTATGCGATCGGATCGGCCGGCCTTGCCGCGCTGGTGCTGTTCGCCGCCTATACGACCGACCTGCGCGAGTTCTTCAAGGACGTGACGGTCGATTTCAGCCTGGAGAACCCCTACGTGATCGTGGGCCTCCTGCTGGGCGCGCTGCTGCCATACCTGTTCGGTTCGATGGGCATGACCGCGGTGGGCCGTGCGGCGGGCGACGTGGTGGTCGACGTGCGCGACCAGTTCGCCAACAACAAGGGCATCATGGAAGGGACCTCGAAGCCCGACTATGCCCGCACGGTGGACCTCGTCACCAAGGCGGCGATCAAGGAAATGATCATTCCGTCGCTGCTGCCGGTACTCGCGCCGATCGTGGTCTACTTCGTGATCGCCCAGGTGGGCGGTGCGGCCAACGGCTTTGCCGCGCTGGGCGCCCTGCTGTTGGGCGTGATCGTCGGCGGGCTGTTCGTCGCCCTCTCGATGACCTCGGGCGGCGGCGCTTGGGACAACGCCAAAAAGTACATCGAAGACGGCAACCACGGCGGCAAGGGCTCCGAAGCTCACAAGGCCGCCGTCACCGGCGACACGGTGGGCGATCCCTACAAGGACACCGCCGGCCCGGCCGTCAATCCGATGATCAAGATCACCAACATCGTGGCCCTGCTGCTCCTCGCGGCGCTGGCTGCCCACGGTTGAGGTAACCGATCCTGAGCGGGGGCCAGGGCGGCAATCGTCCACCCCCGATCAAACTGCCCCGCTGCGAGAAATCGCGGCGGGGTTTTTCTTTGGAGATGCGCTGAACCTGAGCTGGTCTAGGGGTCGCTATCCGCCACAGCCATCGCCTGGAACGCCTTCGCGCTCATCGGCCGGCCGCGCAGGAAGCCCTGCATGGTGGCACAGCCTTCCGCCATGGCAGCGCGTTCCTGGGCCTCGTCTTCGATACCCTCGGCGACGACCTCAAGATCGAGCGCCCGCGCCATGGCAACGAGGCCGCGCAGGACGGCTCGGTCTCGCCCGTCCTCCGCGATCCCGTCCATCAGCGAGCGGTCCAGCTTCAGGTAGTGGAGCGGCAACAGCTTCAGGTAGCGGAAGTTGCAGAACCCCGCGCCGAAGTCGTCAAGGGCGAGGCGCACGCCGGATGCGGTGAGCTGGCCAAGCGTCTCGGCCGCACCCGCAATGTCGGCGATCAGCGCTTCCTCGGTGACTTCGAGGGTGAGCCTCTCGGCAGGAAACCGGCTGGCCGCGATCTGCCCGAGCAGGCGATCGGCCCAGCGCGGCGCGGCGATGTCGCCGGAGGTGATGTTGAGCGACAAGCGCAGGTGCGCGGGCCAGCGGGAGGCATGGGCGAGCGCTTCGGCCATGATCTCGGCCGAGAGCGGCTGGAGCAGGTCGGCCCGCTCCGCCAGGGTAAACAGTGCTACCGCACCGATCCGGCCGAGGCGCGGATGATTCCACCGCGCGAGAGCTTCGGCTCCGGTCAGGGCGTTGCCGGGCGCGAGAGCATATTGCGGCTGAAACAGGACCTCGATCTCACCGCGCGCAACGGCGCCTGCCAGTTCCGCCTCGAGCACGGGCCCCGACAGGTCTGGGCGCAGGCTGGTGCCGTCAGCCCAGAGCAGGCGGCGACCGCCGCGCCGGTCAAGCAGGCTGAGGGCCTGCATCAGCCGGTCGAGCAGCGAATCGGCACCTTCGCCGGGTACCGCCCGGACTAGGGCAATCCTCGGGGACGAGCGGACAGGGGGTAAGACGCCCGGTTGCGAACGGCCGACCCGTTCTGCCAGGCCATGGGCCAGCAATTCCCAGCGTTCCCTGCTGAGCGGTTCGGCCGCGAAGAGCAGGAACGTCGCCCCGCCGGCCCGCGCCGCGAACCAGGGGCCCTCGAACTCGGCCGCGGCGAAATGGGATATGCGGGCAGCCGTCTCGATCAAGACGGCATCGCCGGTCTTGGTGCCGTGGGCGAGGTTGATCGCCGGCAGGCGCGGGAGCGACAAGAGCATCCCGTGCGCCGGACTATCGCCGGCCCAGGCATCCAGCCGCGACCGGGCCGAGGCCAGGCCAGGCAAGCCGGTCAGGGGGTCGCGCTCATCGTGGGCGGCAGTTGTCAGTATTTCGGACATCGCACCATGATAGGTCCCGATCCGTTGCCAAATTCTCAAGCCCGCGAATTGCCAAACCTCGCCGGCCTTCATATCACACTCGTCACGACCCGCAGTTCGAGCGGGGGCAAGGATAGATGGGCGATGAAGAAGGACCGCGGCAAGCTCGCCCTGCTGGTGTCAGACAGCCTCAAGGCGCAGGCCGGCGCAACCGCGCTGCGTCAGTCGCACGACTGGGTGCCATTTGCCGAAGCCGATGCCTGCGTGGTGCTCGGCGGCGACGGCTTCCTGCTCCACGTGCTGCACCTGATGATCGACAATGACGCAGTAAAGCCTTGCTACGGGATCAACCTCGGCACGGTGGGCTTTATGCTCAACCGCAATTCCGGTTCGCGGCCGATCGTCGAGCGGGTCACCCGCGCACGGGAGGTGGAAGTCTCGCCGCTGGCGATGGACGCGGTGGGGCGCGACGGCAAGCATCACCGCTTCCATGCGATCAACGAAGTCTCACTGCTGCGCGAAACCCGCCAGACCGCAAAACTAGAAGTGGCGGTCAACGGCAAGGTACGCATGTCCGAGCTGGCCGGCGACGGCGTGCTGGTGGCAACGCCCGCAGGATCGACCGCGTATAATCTCTCGGCGAACGGGCCTATCCTGCCGCTCGGCTGCCGGATGCTCGCTCTAACCCCGATCAGCCCATTCCGGCCGCGCCGCTGGCGGGGTGCGATCCTGCCCGAAAGCGCCAGGGTAAGCTTCCGCGTGCTTGAGCCCGAAAAGCGACCGGTGGCCGCCGTGGCCGACCAGAAGGAGGTGCGCGACGTGGCCGAGGTCCACATTACCACGGCCCGCGATCATCGCCTGACCCTGCTGTTCGACCCGGGCAAAACGCTGGAAGAGCGCATCTTTGCCGAGCAGTTCCAGGTCTGAGCCCGACGCCCGGCGACACTTGCGCATTTCCCGCGCCCTTGGGCTTGCAATGGCGCTTGGCACTGGTATAGGCGCTCCCCTGCCCCGGAGACGGGGCTGCTCCCTGATAGCTCAGCGGTAGAGCACTCGACTGTTAATCGAGCGGCCGTTGGTTCGAATCCAACTCAGGGAGCCATTTCACCGCTTGAAGATGGCGGTGTTCTGCGGGTCTGTGATTTTCCCGCCGTCCCTGCTAAGATCCTGCTGCATCGCGCGATCCCGATTGCTCGCCCCAACGGAACCTTGAACGGCAAGGTCCGGCGCCGATACGGGCACGTGAAGAGGGCCGCACAGCTGCAGCAGCTGGCGGCCCTTTATCGAAAGGTTTCGTACCTTGCCACCGGCTCCTCGCCAGCGTCAGCGTCAGATCAGAAAATCGCCCTGATTCTGGCCAACCAGCACGCCAGCTATGCCGAAGCCCACCACATCGGCCAGGCCGTCGTGGTTCATGTCGCTCACCTCGCGGTGGTATGTATTGTCGCTGGTCCACCCTTGAGCGGGGTTGAAGTTGGCAACGTCGAGACTGGGATCGCTGAAGAAACCATTGCCGTTGCCAAAGGCGACATAGGTGCCAGCAATGCCGAAGCCGACGATATCGGCCAGACCATCGTGGTTCACATCGGTGACGACGCGATTGTAGGTGTCGTTGTTGGACCAGCCCTGGTTGGCGCCGAAGTTGAACAGGGCGAGCTGCGCATCGGCGAAGGTGCCGTCGCCGTTCGAGAGGGCGACCCAGGTTCCCGCGATGCCGAAGCCGACAATGTCGGCCTTGCCGTCGCCGTTCACGTCGGCAAGCACCCGATGATAGGTATTGTCGCTGGTCCACCCCTGATTGACGCCAAAATTGGCGATGCCCAGCTTGACCGGCTGGAAAGTCCCATCGCCGTTGCCGAGCGAAACCCAGGTTCCCGCAGTGCCGAAACCAACGATATCCGCCTTGCCGTCTCCGTTTACGTCGGCAACGGCGCGAGCATACCCGTTCTGGCTGGCCCAGCCCTGATTGGGGCCGAAATCCGCAATCCCCACCGACGGACTGGTGTAAGTGCCATCGGGCTTGGCCAGTGATACCAGCGTCCCGGCATAGCCAAATCCCACGATATCGGCACGGCCGTCGCCATTCACATCCGCAAGCGTGCGGTGGAACTGGTTGTCGGTACTCCAACCCTTAGTCTGTCCAAAATCGGAGATGACCAGGCCCGCTCCGCTGAATTTACCACTTGCCGAGCCGTAGGATACCAGCATGCCGGAATAGCCAAACCCGACGATGTCCATGTAACCGTCGCCGTTCACGTCCGCGAGATGGCGCGGAAACTGGTCCTGGCTGGTCCATCCGTTAGCCGGGTTGAAGTTCGCCACCACGGGCGTTCCGGGATTGGTGAACAGGAACGAATAAAGCCCATCCGAGAAGCTCAACTGCTCTACGCGTTGCAGCGTATCGGTTCCGTCCGCCCCGGCGCTGACCGTCAGGGTGTGCGATACGGGATCATGTGTGATCGTGGCCTGGCTGCGGGAAACCGAATAGATCGCCCGGTCGATGCCCGATCCGCCGTCTATGCTGTCGTTGCCGGGGCCGCCGAAGAGATAGTCATTGCCGCCCATGCCGTAGATGGTGTCGTCGCCGCTGAACCCGCCCATGTAGTCCGTGCCGTTGGACAGGGTAATCGTGTCGTTGCCGGAAAATCCGGAGGCGAACACATTGATGTCGTCCGTATTGGACGGAGTCAGGATCGCATTATAAAGTTCCACGGCACTGAGGCTCAGGCCAGACGCATAGGCCAGCAGGACATTTCCGTTGTTGTCCTGCTCGGCTATGGCCTGGATGGTCCCGCCGGTGATCCCGGTCGTGAGATTTCCGGTAATGCCCGTCCCCAGGAATTCGATCTGGTGGTCTATTCCAGAACCCCGGGCATCGTAGAAAATCTGGTCAGGATAGACCGTGCCTTCGAATGACACATTCGCGTTTGTGACAGCACCGGAATTATACGCGTTCTGGGAGAACCAATTGAAATTGAGGCTGGAGATCGAAAACCCATAGCCCGAGGTTTCTGCCGTCACGGTGAAATTGGCCATCTTGCGTCCCGCTACTGTAAAATCTGGCTAGCAACGCGCCGTGTGTGGCTCCGTTCCAGAGCTCCTGCCCATGGCCAGGCCATTGTTGGGGGAAGCGTGGCAGCCAGTTTTGGGAGCCCCTTCCGGGGGCAAAAAGGGCCTCGCAATCATGCGAAGCCCCTGTTGAAATCACCCTTGCCGGATCAAGCGAACTTGTAGCCGATCCGGGGCCCGGTCGCCTTGACAGCAGCGCGCTGACGACGCCGCAGGGCGAACCCGATGCCGCCGAGGCCCAGGAGCATCATGGCCCAGGTCGCGGGCTCGGGAACGGCTGCAACCGGGTTGAACGTGGCATTGCCGCCGTACGAGAACTGGCCGCGCGAGAGGTAGTTCACGACGATCTGGTTTGTGGCTCCAGCGGTGATCGGCACGCCGGCGATGCTGTAGGTCTCTGTCAGTCCGCCGTTGCTTAGCGTCTTGGTCGCCGGCGTGCCATTTACCAGGACCGAGAGCAGATCAGTGTCAGTGGCCGACAGCGCCAGAGTGGTTCCGGTCGTGACCGAGCCGCTGCCCACGCCGTTTTGCGGAATGATGAACTGGAAGATGTCCTGCAGCGTCGTGTTCGGCGCCGTCGAACCGGCATTGCCGAAGCTGGCCGAAATCGGACCCGCAAAGATGTTGCCCGAGACCAGGAAGTTCGCGCTTCCGGGGATGAACGTGGTTGCCATGGCAGGAGCAGAGGTAAACGCCGCCGCTGCTGCCAGCGTGAAAATCAGTCGTCGCATATCACGTAAACTCCCTTGGCTCATTGGAGTGACCACACTGTTAACCATCGGGCAATCACCGGAGCGGGGCACGGTTCCCGGAATTTTTTTACAAAAATCATTGAGTCTCAATGTGATACATCGACGCCGGAGTGCCCCCCAGCAACGCGTTTGCGGGTCGAAACCGCTGGAAATCGCGAATTCTTCGCCTGCAGCCGCAGGATGGGCACGATTTGCCGCAATTCCCCCGGGGTGGGGTTACGTTTTGGCCCGGCTTGGTTGATCGCGAGCCATCCCGTGGACGGGTCACGGGAACTTAACTTTCCTATGTTAATCAACGGGATAGTTCGGGAGGATCGGGATCGCATGTCGGAATTTCACAGGGGCGTCAGTGACGTCTTCCGAAGAGTTGCGCTTAGCGTAGGTGAGCGACCGGTTCCACTGGTCCTGAAGCCTGCATCAGCATCCGTTGCCGCCCAGCCGATGACCGTGCGCCTTGCCAGTAACGATGACGAGCGCTCCGCGGCCTCCATGCTGCTGAACCGGATGTACTCCCGACGGGGCTATGGATCGAATCATCGTTTACCGTCCCATCAGAGCAGTGCATCCTTCAGCGCCAGCGTGGGCGAGCAGGTTATCGGCACCCTCACCCTTACGGTCGATTCACCGGACGGGCTTTCGCTGGACCGCACCTTCGTCGACGAGTTGAGTTTCTTCCGGTCGCCCGACGCAAAGATCTGCGAACTGACCAAGCTCGCTTTCGCTGTTAATGGATTTTCAATGCCTTACCTGGCGGCTTTGTTCCATATCATCTTCATTTTCGGGACCAGGAAGCACAACTGCACCGATCTGTTCATCGAGGTGCACCCGCGACACGTGAAGTTCTACCAGGCCATGCTGCGCTTCACGGCGATTGGCGAAGTGAAGATCAACGAGCAGGTCAATGCCCCCGCCCAGCTGATGTGGCTCAAGATAGCGGATCTGCGCCAGCTCATCGACGAGCATGCCGGCAACGCCGGAGGCTCGACGCGTACGCTCTACCGGCACTTCTACTCACCCATGGAGGAATGCGGAATCTACGAAAGGCTCTTCGGAAATGACGGCACACACCTCGAAATAACCGACGCCATCACGACTGCCTGCCAGGTTGTCCCTGAATTTGCCCAGGGGACAGGGCTCACTGCCATTCTGTAAGATACGCGGGCGCTCGGCGCAGCTCAGCCCCAAGATATGTTGACTGTCGCAAGCCTCGCTCAGGACAGGGGCCGTCTGAGCAGAACAACTTCTTGCGTGCCGCTCCGGAACCGGGAACATATCCGGGGAGGAGTAACGCGACAATGGACCAGCGCCTTTTTGTATGCCGCAGCTGCGGTGCCGGCTGCCCGATCGTGGTCACGCTTGACGGTGACCGCCCAATCAAGGTTGAAGGCGATCATGATGCGCCGCTCTATCGCGGCTACACTTGCCCAAAGGGCCGCGCGATCCCGCAGGCCCACAACAATCCCAACCGTTTGCTGCACAGCCTCAAGCGCTTGCCGGATGGCACCCGCGTGCCGATCTCCAGTGAGCAGCTGGTCGAGGAAATAGCCGCCCGGCTCGAACGGATCATCGACGCCCATGGGCCGAAAGCCGTCGCCACATTCCTCGGCACGCCGGTCACTGCGCAGCCAACCTCCAAGATCATGATGGCCAGCTTCCTCAGGGCGATCGGCTCCCGCATGTTCTTTTCGCCCATGACGATCGATCAGCCGGGCCTGCTGATCTCGCAGGCCCTGCATGGCACCTGGCAGGGTGGGCGCATGCATCCGGACCAGTGGGAGACGCTGCTTCTGATCGGCGGCAACCCGATCGTTTCCAAACAGTACCTGCCGCAAAACCCTGCATGGCAGCTGAAGCAGCTCGAAAAGCGCGGCCTTCGCATGATTGTCATCGATCCGCGGCGGACCGAAACGGCAAGGCGCGCCGCAATCCACCTCCAGGCTATCCCGGGCGAAGATCCGACAGTGCTCGCCGGCCTGATCCATCTGGTGTTCGCACTGGGCGGCACCGACGAGTCCTTCCTGTCCGAGAACGCAGAAGGGGTGGAGGCGCTGCGCAGCGCGGTTGCAGAATTCACGCCGGAATACGTTGCGGCACGTGCCGGCCTCGCAGTTGGGGACCTTGTCGCGGCAGCGCGCATCCTGGTTGAATCGAGCGGAGGCGATACCGCCCCCGGAATTGGTTCCAATATGGCGACCCGGGGCAACCTGATGAGCTATTTGGCACTCTGCCTGCAGACCCTGCGCGGCTTCTGGTCCCGCGAGGGCGACCAGGTCTCCCGGCCGCGGGTGCTCACCCCGCGCCGCGACTGGCGCGCCCAGCCACAGGCGCCAAGGCCGGCCTGGTTCGGCGGGCCTATCTCGAAGTACAATTACCGGGCCACCGTGGCCGGCATGCCTGCCGGCGCCTTGCCGGAACTGATGCTGAGCGATGGCCCGGATCGGGTGCGCGCCTTGTTCCTGCACGGCAGCGCCTACAATTGCTGGCCGGACACGGCCAAGACTGTGAGGGCGCTTGGCGAGCTCGACCTCCTGGTCATGCACGATATCGAGATCTCGGCTACCTCTGCCCATGCCGACTACATCATCGCGACTTATGACCAGCTGGAGACCTCGGCCGTATCGGCCGCGAACGAGGCCGTGGGCAACCTTCACCATGGCTATGACTGGAACGAGCCCTATGCCTTCTACCGCAAGGCGCTGCTGAAGCCGCCGTCCGGCTCAGACCTGATGGAAAGCTGGCAGATCTACTATCGCGTGGCCCAGAAGCTCGGCCTGCCTCTGTCACACGTCACCGGCCCCGGTCCGGACGATCAGATTGCATTCGACATGACCCAAGAACCGGAAACGGAGTACCTGGTCGAACTGCTCTGCAACGGCAGCGCCGTGCCGCTGGAGGAAGTCAAGCAGCACCCGCACGGCGGGATCTTCGAGGCTGCGCGCGAATACGTCAAACCGCGTGACCCTGCCTGCACCGCCCGTCTCCAGCTTGGCGACCCGACCATGCTCGCGGAATTGGCAGAGCTCAGGGCTGAAAATCCGCTGGCCCGGCGCAAGACTGATGACGAGTTTCCGTTCCTGTTCATCTGCCGCCGGATACAGGGGGCGACCAACAGCGCCCCGCGGCCTAATGGCGTGGTGCGCACCGGCTACAATCCGCTATGGATGAACCCAGCGGACATGGCCCGGATCGGCGTTGCCGAGGCCGACGAGGTGGCGATCCGCTCACGCCACGGCGAGATCGTTGGCTTCGTGGAAGGCGATGCAGACATGCGCGAAGGGGTTGTCGGCATGACCCACGGGTTCGGCCCAAAACCAGGCATGCCCTATGATCCGCGGCGCGACGGCTCGAACGTCAACGAGCTGATCAGCTGGGAGGATGATGCCGACCCCTATCACGGCATGCCCCGGATGAGCGCGCTTGCCGTATCGGTGAAGGCCAGGGTCCTCCGGGTCGAGGAGATGACCGCCGGCGAAGTCGCCCTGCAGGGCTGAGCGGAAGACGGTGTGCCAAGGCCGTCACATTGCGGCCTTGGCGACTTGCTCGTGTAATCCCTTACATCTTCGCCTTGTCAGGCCCGACAGATCGCCTATCCCAATCCCGGGCAAGCTGACGGGTATCGGGGGGAACGGTGCAAAGCGAAACCATCGACAGGCTGGTGGAGATCCTGCGCCTGCAGGATCCGATCCGCATCGTGGACATCGGTGCGAACCCGATCGACGGACCTGCGCCCTATGCGCCGCTGCTGGAGGCCGGACTGTGCCGGGTGATCGGGTTCGAACCGCAGGCCGAAGCGTTGCAACGCCTGCTCACAGCCAAGTCGGAGCATGAGACCTACCTGCCCTATGCCGTGGGCGACGGCAGCACCAGGCCACTGCACCTGTGCGCCTATTCGGGCTGGACCAGCACCCTGCGCCCCGACCCTCGCTCGCTCGCCCTGTTCGAGATGTTCCAGGGTAATGCGGCGGTCATCGACGAGACCACGATCGATACCCGCCGGCTCGACGACATCGCGGAAGTTGGGCCGATCGATTACCTCAAGATCGACATCCAGGGCGGCGAAGCGCCGGTGTTCCTCCATGGCAAGGCCAAGCTCGGCCAGGTGCTGATGGTGCAGACGGAGATCTCGTTCTTCCCGCTCTACGAGAACCAGCCGCCATTCGGCCAAATCGACCTGATCCTGCGCGACTTTGGCCTACTGCCGCACCATTTCGACAATGTGAAGAAATGCATCATTGCGCCGATGCAGATTGACGGCACCTACGATCGCGTCCTGAACCAGCTGCTCGAAGCGGATCTTGTCTACGCACGCGACTTGCGGGAGCCTGCCGCGATGACGGACGACGGGCTGCGCAAGATGGCTGCCATCGCCCACGTCTGCTATGGCTCTTACGATCTTGCCACGAACTGCGTGATGAGTTTGCGCGAACGGGGCGCGGCAGCGGACAGTGCCGTGAACGACTACATCGCCCTGATCAACCAGTCGGGCCTGCTCGGCTGATCGGGAATGCGGATCTTGGTTTCCTGCCGCTAACCAGCCTTGTTTGCCTGAACCGGGAACGCAGCTTTTACCGCGCCGGCCCATCACGAAGGCGCGACCTTCGAGGGAAGTAAGATGAAGAGCTTGATGCCGGACCGCCATGGACGCGCTTCAGCCCTGATGCGAAGCGCAGGCTCATGATCCAGCTGTTCAAGGCCATCCCACCGGGCCTGCTCCTGTCATGGCTGGTTTCCACTTTCGTGGGCACCCGCGGATCGACCGGCGGGCTGCTCAACATCCAGCACCTGAGCGTCAACGGCACCCAGGTGCTCATCTCCTGGACGCTCGCCCTCATTGGGACCGCCCTGGGCTGGGCGCTCCTCAAGATGATGGACTAGAGTCTGTCCTATCAGGATGGAGGACAGACTTCAGGGTGCAGGGCAAGCCGGTCAGGCGACCGCGCCGTGGCAGTGCTTGTACTTGGCCCCGGAACCGCAGGGGCAGGGAGCGTTGCGTGACAAGCCGAGGCCCGCATAGGGATCCTCGCCCGTGGCCGCCGGGGCCACCGCTGCCGAACCAAGACCCGCCAGCATGGCCTCCACGCCGGGTGTTTGCCGCCCGCCGGAATCGTCTAGCCCGGTCAGTGGATCGATGTGGCCGGTGAGGAACGAGGGCAACTCCGGCAGTGCGAACTCCTGCGGCTGCTGGAAGCGGAACTCTGCCGTGGCGAGAATGCGGGTGACATCCTCGCGGATCGTCTCGAGCATTTTCTCGAACAGTCCGAAAGCTTCCTGCTTGTATTCGTTGATCGGCTGCTTCTGCGCATAGGCGCGCAGGAAGACGACCTGGCGCAGGGCATCGAGGGTGGCGAGATGCTCCTTCCAGTAATGGTCGAGCCGCTCGAGCAGGATGGACTTTTCCAGAGTGCGCCAGACTTCCGGCTGGTCGGCCGTCCGCGCAGCCATGTGAGCGTCGGCCATGGCGGCCAGCCGTTCCTCGATCTGTTCAGGGTCGACGCCGTCTTCCTCGAGCCACTCGGTGATCGGAATCTCGATGCCGAGCACTTCAAGCGTACGGGCCTTCAGACCCTCGATGTCCCACTGTTCCGGATAGGAACCCGGAGGGCAGGCGCTGCCGACAATGGCGTTGACCGTATCCTGGCGCATATCGACCACGACTTCCTCGATGGCCTCCGCGTCCATGATATCGGCCCGCTGCTCGTAGATGACCTTGCGCTGGTCGTTCATGACGTCGTCGTATTCCACGACCTGCTTGCGGATGTCATAATTCCGCGCCTCGACCTTCTTCTGCGCGGTCTCGATCGCCTTTGACAGCCACTTGGAGCCGATGGCTTCACCATCCGCCAGGTTGCTGTTCATCATGCGGGCAAAGAGGGTGTCGGGCCCGAAGATGCGCAGCAGGTCGTCCTCGAGGCAGAGGTAGAACTTGCTCATGCCCGGGTCGCCCTGCCGGCCGGAGCGGCCGCGCAGCTGGTTGTCGATGCGGCGGCTCTCGTGGCGCTCGGTGCCGATGACGCAGAGGCCGCCCGCGGCGAGGACCTTGTCCTTCTGCTCGGCCACTTCCGCCTTGATCCGGGCAATCGCCGCCTCTCGGTCCGGCCCTTGCGGCAGGTCTTTCAGTTCATCCTCGATGCGGAATTCGACATTGCCGCCGAGCTGGATGTCGGTGCCGCGGCCCGCCATGTTGGTGGCGACCGTCACGGCTCCGGGGGCGCCCGCCTGGGCGACGATGTGAGCCTCCATCTCATGGAAGCGGGCGTTGAGGACCGCATGCTTCACGCCCTCGCGGTTGAGGTACTCCGACAGCAGCTCCGACTTCTCGATCGAGACCGTGCCGACCAGCACCGGCTGGCCGATGTCCTGCTTTTCGCGGATCAGGCGGGCAATGGCGGCGAACTTGTCGGCCGTGTTCTTGTAGAACTCATCCTCCTCGTCGATCCGCTGGACCGGCACGTTGGTCGGGATCGTGACAACGTTCATCTTGTAGATGTCGTAGAATTCGGGGGCTTCCGTTGCCGCCGTGCCGGTCATGCCGGAGAGCTTGGGATACATCCGGAAGTAGTTCTGGAAGGTGATCGAAGCCATGGTCTGGTTCTCGGGCTCGATCTGCACGCCCTCCTTGGCCTCGACCGCCTGGTGCAGGCCGTTCGACCAGCGCCGACCGTCCATCATGCGGCCGGTAAACTCGTCGATGATGATGACCTTGCCGTCCTTCACCACGTAATCGATGTCGCGCTTGAACATGACATTGGCCTTGAGGGCCTGATCGAGATGGTGGACGACCTGGGTGTTCTCCACGTCGTAGAGGTTCGAACCTTCGAGCAGGCCGGCTTCCTCCAGCTGGCGCTCTGCCCATTCGACGCCCTCTTCGGTAAGCGTGACGCTCTTCGACTTTTCGTCGGCCTCATAGAGGTCTTCAGGCAGGCGCTTCACCACGGCATCGACCGAGATGTAGAGGTCGGACTTGTCGTCGGTTGGGCCGGAGATGATCAGCGGGGTGCGCGCCTCGTCGATCAGGATCGAGTCCACCTCATCGACGATCGCGTAGTTGAACGGGCGCTGCACCATCTGGCTGCGCTCGTGCTTCATGTTGTCCCGCAGGTAGTCGAAGCCGAGCTCGTTGTTGGTGGCATAGGTCACGTCCGCCTCGTAGGCGGCGCGGCGCTCGGTCTCGTTGAGGTTCGGCACGATCACCCCGACAGTGAGACCAAGGAACTTGTGGAGCTGTCCCATCCACTCGGCGTCGCGCTTGGCGAGGTAGTCATTGACGGTGACGACATGAACGCCCTTGCCTTCGAGCGCGTTGAGGTAAGTCGCTGTAGTGGCCACGAGGGTCTTGCCCTCACCCGTGCGCATTTCCGCGATCTCGCCGCGGTGGAGCACGATCCCACCGATCATCTGCACGTCGAAGTGACGCATGCCGAACACACGCTTGGACGCCTCGCGCACCGTGGCGAAGGCTTCAGGCAGAAGGTCCTCGAGGCTCGAGCCCTGCTCCAGCATTTCCCGGAACTTTGCGGTCTGCGCCTTCAGCTCTTCGTCCGACAGGTCTTCGAGGATCGTCTCGAAGGCATTGATCTGGGCGACCAGTTTTTCGAGCTTTTTGACGTACCGGTCGTTGGAAGAGCCAAAGACGGCCTTGGCGATTGCGCCGAGCATGGGAGAATCCTGTCTGTACGGAGAATGCCGCGCGGCTGGGCAGCGGCAAAGAGGCATGACTGACGGGGCGCCAAAGCCCCGCTGGCGCGCACCTATTCGTGGGCGCGATCGATTCCGATGAGTACCGGTGCGTGGCGTGGCGCCACGGCCATCGGAGCGGGAGGATCGGCGCAAATGGTGCCGGCGGCGGGGATTGCCCCGCGCCCTCCATAACGCACTCCGGCAACCGCCGCACCCTCTTCCTGAGCCGCAATGACCAGCGCAGATGCCGCACGACCACAGGCGGCGGCCTGGGCCGGAGCGACCTGGGCGGCGAGGCCGAGCAGGGCCAGAAGGGTAAGCAGGAGGCGCTTTGCCATTGGGGGCAGATAGGGCGCGGCGAGTCGCTCGTCCAGTGGGACCGGACGTTGCCGCGAATTTATCTGGCGTCCGCAGCACTGCGAATTGCCAAATCCGTCCCTGCGGCTATGGCGGCACGGAAAGCGGAAGGGGCTGGACCAGTGACCGAAACATTGCCTGGCGGCAATTCGCCCGCCCACGGTGGACGCCTGTCCCAGCTGGACGGGCTGCGCGGGTTCGCCGCGCTGGTGATCATGCTCTACCATACGGCCCTGGTGTTCCGCACACACGGCCCCTTCGTGCGCGGTTACCTGCTGGTCGACCTGTTTTTCCTGCTGAGCGGGTTTGTCCTCGCCGTTTCCACCGAGAAGAAGCTCAATGCAGGCGTCGGCGCGCTGGAGTTCACCTGGAAACGCTTCGTGCGGCTGTGGCCGCTGGTGGCGGTGGGCGCGGGCGTTGCGGCATTCCGCGGGCTCTTCGTCCACGTGCCCCTGCCGGACCTCGCCCTGGCCCTCGCCCTCGACCTTGCGATGATTCCAGTGCTCGCCGGCACCGGCCCGTTTTACCGCCTCAATGGACCACAGTGGACCCTGTTCTGGGAACTGGTCGCCAACTTTGTCCACGCCCTCGCACTGCGCCGGGTGCCGACGCGCTGGCTGCTGCCACTGGCCGGCCTGATGGGCGCCGCGCTTGTCTACACCGTGCGCAAGCATGGCGGTGACACGATGGGCGTCAGCGCCCTGACCTGGAAGACCTGGTGGATGCCGATCCCGCGCGTGTTCTGGTCCTACATCCTTGGCGTCTGGCTCGGCCGCATCCACAGGTCGGGCCTGCGCGGTCCCGCCCTGCCCTGGCCCCTCGCCCTGGCCCTGCCGCTCGCGGGAGTCATGGCCGTGCCCTACCTTCCGCTCGACAACGTCAACGGCGACCTCGTCTTTGTCGTTTCCATCCTGCCGCTGGCGACCTGGCTGGTCGCACAGACCAGCATACCGGCCTGGCTTGCCCCTCGACTGGACTGGCTCGGCGCATTCTCGCTGCCGCTCTATTGCGTTCACCTGACCGTGCTGGTCAGCGTGTCCGAACTGTTCGGACGGGGTGTCGGCCCCATGCTCCTTGCCATCGCTTCCTCCGGCGCGGTAGCTTACCTGTTCCACCGGCTGGTCTCGTTCCGGGGCAAACCGCTGGCGGTCAGGGAGCGGGCGCCCGATCCCTCCAGCGCTTGACCTGCCGGGCTGGGGG
>DASTGC010000187.1:0-3140 GCA_035719485.1 Novosphingobium sp. | reverse complement strand
ACTTCGGGCGCGCCGCACGCCGGCTCAACATGGCCCAGCCTCCGCTCAGCCAGTCGATCCAGCGCCTCGAGGCCGAATTGGGCGTCACCCTGATCGACCGCTCCCACCGCGCGGTCCAGTTGACCCCACCTGGCCAGGTTTTCCTCAACGAGGCGCGGCGGACGCTCCAGCAAGCCGAACTGGCCCGCGTCGCCACCAGGCGAGCGGCCTCTACCATGCCCGAAGTTCACATCAGTATAATCGGCCCGGCGCTCTACCAATTTCTGCCGCCGTTCCTCGCCGGATACCATGCCGAGGAAACCGGGATATCTGTCCGGCTGCACGAACAATCCTCGGCAGACCAGATCAAAGGTATGCTGGCGGGCAAATTCGATCTCGGCTTCGTCAGTGCCGGCACCGGCTGGCCCGACGAGTTCGACCACGTGATCGTCGAGCGCAGCCAGGTTGTCGCGCTGGTCCCGGCGTCGAGCCAGCTGGCGGGCAAAGCGAAGGTGAAGCTAGCCGAACTGGCCGAGCAGCCGTTCATCCTGCCCCCCCAGCGCCACTCAGCCCACATCCTCGACATGCTTTCAGTTTTCAAGAACGAGGGCAATGTCCCCAATGTCGTTCAGGAATCCCTCCAGACCAACACGACCATGACCCTGGTTTCGGCAGGACTGGGCTGCAGCCTGGTTTGCAACAGCGCGATTACCGTTGCCCCGCCCAACCTCTGTTTCATTCCGCTGGATCTCGCTTCCGGAACGTTGGAGTTCCAGCTGGCCATGGTCTGGTTGCGCAATTGCCCGAATGATCATGCCGTCCGCCTGATCGCCCGGGCAAAGGCGTTCCTCGCGAAAAATCCGCAATTCCTCGATCCCGAAGCGCTCCTACCGGCCCCCTGAACGCGTCGGCACGAAAACGGGGCCCGGTCCTCGTCGGACCGGGCCCCGCCACCTGATCATTCCCGATCGTCAGAGCTCGACAGTCACATCGACACCAAAGGTCCTCGCCCGCTCGTACTGGGCGGCAACGACGTTAACCAGCGAAAGCATGTAGGTGGGCTTCTTCGCGTCGAAGAGGTTGCGGGCCCAGAGAGCAACGCTGGCATCGGCACTGCCGATCTTGAAGCCCTCCAGGCTCGCCCGGGTGTTGATGACCCAGTAGCCATCAACCTTGATAGCCTGGCGGAATTGGTCCTGCAGCACCTGGGTGAAGGTTGCGGTGACCACCGGCACGGTTGCCGAGAGCCACTGCTTGCCCGTGTAATTTCCGTCGGCACGCAGCTTCAGCCGCACATCGTCGAACAGGGGTTCGGTCTCGTATTGGGCCCTGACGTTCGCCGTCCAGCGCGGGCGGCTCTGGGCGTGGAACTCAGCCGCACCTGTCGTGACGATAGGATCGAGCCTGGTGAACTTGAAGTCCGTGTAGCCCAGGCTGCCGGAGAGTTCGAGGCCGCGTGCCGGTGCCAGCTCGGTTTCGAGTTCGAACCCTCTCGCCCTGCCCGCACCCGCGGTAACCAGGAAGTTGGTGATCGTGGGCCGCGGCGGGGTCAGCGAGCTGCCGTTGCCGCTGAGCTGCACATTGTCATAATCGACGTTGAACACCGCAAGGTTCGTGCGCAGCACGTGGTTGAACCAGTCGGCCTTGAGACCGGCCTCGACGGATTTTGCGGTTTCCGGACCATAGTCCAGTCCGGCAATGCTGCCGCCTGCCAGGTAGCCGGTCGAATACTTGGCATAGAGCAGGATGTCGCTGGTCGGCTTGTAGTTGACGCCAAGGTTATAAGTGACCTGGCTGGCATCGTAATCGATCGGGAAGATCTGCGGGACCGTGCCGCTGAGGATGGTCTGGTCGACGCCCTTCTTCTCTTCCTTGGTGTAGCGGATGCCCGCGACAAGGTCGATCTGCGGGGTGGCGTGGACTTCCACCTGGCCGAAAGCGGCATAGGACTTCTGGACGACATAGGAAGTCCGGCCAAGGGTGCCGGAAGCCTGTCCGGAAAATGGCACCGTGAAGTTCGGATAGACGCGGAAGGCGCCGCTGCGGGCCTGCCCGAGACCGGCGTCGATGCCGGCGCCGCCACGTTCCTGGCGGTTCCGGAAGAAGATGCCGCCCACCGTCGCCGTCAGCAGATCCGACTTGTAGTTTGCCTGGAGCTCATCGCTGACCTGCGTATCCTGGCCTCGGATGATGGTTGCCTGGACCAGGAACGGCGCGCCCACTGTCGAGTTGGCAAGCGACGCCCCGAGCGCACCAACAAACGCGGCACCGGTATTTGTGATCGCGCCGGCACCGGAGATGTCGACCATGGGCCCATCGTAGCGCGACCGGCGCACGGCGAAGATGTTCTTGAAGGAAAGCGCATCGCTGGCCTGGTATTGCACGACCAGGCTGTGTCCGTAGCCTTCGAAATGGCTGTCGGCAGTGTTGCCGTTGTTCACCGCGTCAGGCCGTTCCGGCTGGATCGGCGTAAGGGCGGCCGGATCCTGGGTGGCAAACAGTCCGCGGACCAGTGGGCTAGCGTAAGTCAGGCCCACCCCGTCCGAGGAATTCTCGGACGTATAATAGTCATACCGGTAGACCGCCTTCAGGCCATTGCCGGGATCATACTTCACCGCAACCTGGACATTTTCGGTATTGTCAGTGCCCAAGTATCGGGCCGACGTGAAGGCCTTGGGTGCGCCGAACGCGGGGGAGAAGTCCCACACAAGGCCCGGTCGCAGGTTGCGGATGTCGCCCCGGCGCTCGTTGTGCGAATAGCTCACCGAGGCGCTGAACGGGCCGAGGGCACCGGTATTGATGCGCGTCGTGCTGCGGAACAGGTCATAGTTGCCCGCCGTGAGGATCTGCTTCACCCCGAAGTGATCCGAAGGCTCCGCGCGGTGGACGCTGATCGCGCCGCCCGTCGAGTTGCGACCAAACAGGGTACCCTGTGGCCCCCGCAAAACGTCAATGCGCGCAATATCGCCAAGGTCGGCAACCGAGCCATTGGTGGCCGCAACGTAAACGTCGTCGATGTAGTAGGCGATGCTCCGGTCCGCGCCCATCGTCGTGGTGCCTGCATATTCGCCGCGCATCGTGATGAAGCCTGTCGCGGCGCCACCCACGGCTGCGCGGATGGTCAGGTTGGGAGCGAGTCCGTTCAGGTCCCTGACGCTGAC
>DASTGC010000186.1:0-11868 GCA_035719485.1 Novosphingobium sp. | reverse complement strand
TACGGCGCCTGCCAGGGGGAAAATCGAGATGCGATGGGTCATCGCGGCCCGCTCAGCCAAACAGGATTGTGGAAAGCTTGCGGCGCTGGGCCGCGACCCACGGGTCCTCGAGGCCCACCGCCTCGAAGATCTGCAGCAGCTTGGCCCGGGCCGCGCCCTCGTTCCATTCGCGGTCGGTCGCGATCATGCGCAGCAGCGTTTCCGCCGCGGCGTCGCGCTCGCCGGCGGCGAAGGCGGCGCCGGCGAAGGCGAATTGCGCGTCCATGTCGGCCGGGCGTTCGGCGGCGGCGGCACGCAGGGCGGCGAGTTCGCTGTCCTCCGGCCGGTTGCGGGCGAGCTCCAGCGAGGCGCGGGCCTGGCCGATCGCGGGATCGGCGGCCAGCTTCGGATCGAGCGCGGCCAGCGCCGCTTCGGCCTCGTCAAGCTGCCCAGCCGCGGTGAGCGCGCGCAGCAGGCCTGCGGTCGCGGCAACATTGCCCGGCGCCATTTCGAGGATCTGGCTAAAGATCGACGCCGCCCGCTCGGCCTCGCCGCCGGCAAGCACGCTGTCGCCCATTTCGAGCAGCGGCGCGATGTCGGGCGCCGCGGCGCCGCCGGGCTGGACCGGCAGCTTGGCGAGCAGCTGGTCGAGCATGCCCTTCAATTGGCTCTCGGTCCGGGCATTGGTCAGGTCGGCGACAGGCTGGCCCTGGAACACGGCATAGACCGTCGGGATCGAGCGTACCTGGAACTGGGCGGCGATGAACGGTTCCTCGTCGACATTGAGCTTGGCGAGGACCACGCCCTTGTCCGCATATTCGGTGCAGACCTTTTCCAGCACCGGTGCAAGGGCCTTGCACGGTCCGCACCATTCCGCCCAGAAATCGAGGACGACGAGCTGGGTCATCGAAGGTTCGGCGACAGCAGTGCGGAAGCGGTCAACCGCTTTCTGCTCGTCGATGCTCAGGCCAAGACTTGCCACGCGAATACTCCATGCCGGGTGCGCGCGCACCGCTCCTGGCCGCGCAATCGCCGCCCAATGTGGGCACGAGCTTCGATTTGTGAAGCAAAAAAGCACGCGCCGGGATTCGCCCAAGAATCCCCTTGCAGCCCACCGGACCCGTTGCTAATGGCGCCCCTCCACCCCGGCGGTGGCCTTCCGACAAGGCCCTGCCGCGATGCCAGAGCGGGCGTAGCTCAGGGGTAGAGCACAACCTTGCCAAGGTTGGGGTCGAGGGTTCGAATCCCTTCGCCCGCTCCAGTTTTCCCACAGATCAGAACGGATGCGGGCGCCGGACCTGTTGCCGGGTTCTTTCCCGCGCCAAACCTGTTGTGCTTGCCGGGCATCTTGCCTAGTCTTTCCGGGAAGCAGGGACAGGAGAGGTCCTCATATGGCTGAAGGGACCGGCATAACCGGACCGCTTTCCGGTATCAAAATTCTCGATTGCACGATCTGGCAGAATGGCCCCAGTGCCACTGTCATCCTGTCGGATCTCGGTGCCGAAGTGATAAAGGTGGAGGATCCGGTTACAGGCGATCCTTCCCGCGGCATCCGCTATCCCGGCACCGACGATGGCGTCTCCGGTTATTTCGAGGCGGTCAACCGCAACAAGCGCTCGATCACGCTCGATCTCAAGTCGCCGGAAGGGCGCGACATCTTCTTGCGCCTCGCCGCCGAGAGCGATGTCGTCGTCCAGAACTTTCGCTTCGGCGTCGTCGAGAAGCTGAAAATAGCCTATCCCGATGTCCTCAAGGTCAACCCCACGGTCATCTATGCCAGCGTCACCGGCTTCGGCAGGGAAGGCCCCGACGCAAAGGTCGGCGTGTTCGACATTCTCGGGCAGGCGCGGTCGGGTGCCCTGAAGGCGCTGAGCTATCCGGGCGTTCCGATCACCTACAACAACGCCTTCGGCCTCGCCGACCAGTGCGGCGGGATGATGCTGGCCCAGGCGATAACCGCAGCGCTGTTCGCGCGCGAGCGGACGGGCGAGGGCCAGGAACTGGAAATTTCCCAGCTCGGATCGATGATGGTGCTTCAGCAGATGGGACTGTCCCGCTCTCTCCTCAACGGCATCCCCCTGCCTCCGACCAGCCGCGAACAGCCGGTCAACCCGCTGTTCACGACCTACGAATGCGCCGCGGGTGAGTGGATTGCTCTGGGGGGCCTGCAGCCGGACCGCTACTGGGCGGCATTCTGCGGCATCCTCGACCTGCCGGAAGTCGCCAGCGATCCTCGCTTCGGATCGATGGAGGCGCGCACGGCCAATTCTCGCGAACTGGTCGGCGTGCTCGACAAGGCCTTTGCCAAGTGCCAACGCGCGGATCTGCTCAAGCAATTCGCCGATGCGGGCATTCCCTGTGCGCCGGTCAATTCCTACCAGGATGTCGCCAATGACGTGCAGGTTCTTGCCAACGAGTACATCATTGACCTGCCCCATCCCGTGCGCGGCTCGACCCGGGTGATCAACATGCCGATCCGTTTCAGCAAGACCCCGGCCCGCGCGCGCAGTGCTGCCCCGCAGATGGGCCAGGACACTGAGGCCGTGCTTCTCGAGCTCGGCCTGACCTGGGATGACATCTCTGCGCTGCACGAAAAGAAGATACTGTAACTGCCTGAATCTGGAGCCTGCCTGTGCAATCTGCCAATGAACTTCTCGCCCGGACCATGAAGGCTCGGGGAATTACCACGATCTTCCACATTCCCGGCGCGCCCAATATCGAACTTACGCGCTCCTGCGAAAAGCACGGGATTCAGCTGGTCGGCGTGCGCCATGAAGGCGCCGGGGCCGGCATGGCCTTCGCGCACGCCCGCGTCACCGGCCGTCCGGCGGTCTGCCTTGCACCGGCCGGCCCCGGCGCAATCAACATGATCCCCAGCGCGGTCCATGCCATGGCCGAGGAAACGCCGGTGATCCTGCTCGGCGGTTCCTCACCCCTCAGGATGCGCGGGACCGGCGGCTTCCAGGAGGTGGACCAGGTCGCCTTGTTCGAGCCGTCGGTGAAGAAGGCCCTGGCGCTGACCAAGGCCGAGGACATCGGCCGCATCTTCGACGAGGCCCTGGCCATCGCCACCTCACCCAAGCAGGGCGCGGTCTATGTCGATCTTCCCGGCGACCTGCTGATCGAAAAGGTGCCCGCGCCGGACGAGATCGCGCCATCCGACTTTGCCCTGCCGGAGCCGGCGGCGCCGTCGCCGCAGGTGATCGATGCCATTCTCGATGCGCTCGAGGCGGCGCAGCGCCCGTTGATCATCAGTGGCAGCGGGGTCATCTGGGCCCATGCCGGGGAAGCGATGGAAGAGTTCGTCGATCTCGCCGGGATCCCGTTCTTCACTACGCCGCAAAGCCGCGGCGTCATCTCCGAAGACCATGAACTCGCCATTCTTGGCGCACGCAGCCAGGCCTTTCGGGAAGCCGATTTCGCCCTGTCGATCGGCACGCGGTCCAACTTCATCATCGGCCACCTGACCCCGCCGCGCTGGGCTGCGGACCTGACCGTGGCGATGATCAACCTCGACGCCGACGAGCTCACCAAAACCAAGCCAGCGATCCCGGTGCAGCATGATGCCCGGGTCACGCTCAAGGCACTCAGCGCGCGGCTGCGGGAGCGGGGGACGAACAAGGACCGGCTCGCGCCGTGGCTGGCCCGCCTGCGCGAGAAGGACGCTTCGGGCAAGGCCCGCATGGCCGAGATGGAGGTCAACGACACCAATCCGATCCATCCGCTTCGTCTGATGGCCGAGATTTCCAAGATTCTCGAAAAGGATGGCATCCTGATCGAGGACGGGCATGAGACCCTCGGGTTCTGCCGTCATTCGCTAAAGTCTTACGTCGGCGGCCACCGCATCAATCCAGGCTTCCTCGGCAATGTCGGGCTGGGTGTGCCCTTCGCCATCGGCGCCAAGGCGGCCAAGCCCGACAAGCAGGTCATCGTCGTCTCGGGCGACAGTGCCTTCGGCTGGAACGGGATCGAGATCGACACGGCCTGCCGCCACAATCTTCCGATTATCTGCATCATCTGCAACAATGCCGGCATCAGCGCGCGGCCGACCGATCCGACCAAGCCGATGATGCCGGGGCAGGACCTGGGCACTCCGGACTACCAGATGCTGGCCACGGCCTTCGGCGGCTATGGCGAGCGCGTGGAAAAGGTCGAGGACGTTGCCCCTGCGCTGCGCCGGGCGATTGATTCCGGCAAGCCCGCGATCATCAATGTGATCGTCGACCGCTATGTCGCCTCGGCCACGGATATGGGTTTTGCCGGGGTAATGAGCCAGGTCTATGCCGAAGGCCGGAAGCGCTGACGATGGTCGAACTCAAGCTGGGCCTGAAAGGCACGATCACGACCACAGTTGGCGACAGCGACCTGGCCAGCGCGCTCGGCTCTGGCGACGTGCCGGTGCTGGGCACCCCGCGCATGATCGCGCTGGCTGAGGCGGCAACCGTCGCGGCGGTGGCGGGGTGCCTCGAGGAAGGCCGCACCAGTGTCGGGACCCACGTCGACATGCGCCATCTGGCGCCCTCGCCCAAGGGCCGCTCGGTCACCGCCATGGCCGAGCTCACCGCCATCGACGGCAAGCTGCTGACCTTCCGCATCGAAGTGCATGATGGCGACCGTCTGGTGGGCGACGGCATCGTCGAGCGGGCGATCGTCAACCGCGAGCGGTTCATCGGCTGACCCCGTGCGTGCCGCCGCTCCTCGCCTCACTCGGCTGCGGAAGAATCTGATACCCGGGGCCAGAGACCACGTTAGCTTCGCTACAAGCCCCCCGGAAAGTCGCGCCCTACAAGAGAACGTCACGGTCGCCGTCGCGTAGCCGCGCCGCGACCCCGATCGAGAGGAGAAGCGCAAGATGCTGAAAGGTCACAAGATCCTCATCACAGGGCTGACGGGGCGGCTGGGCGGCACAGTGGCAAAGGCGCTGGCCAAGGACAACGAACTCTGGGGCCTTGCGCGCTATAGCGGCGAGGGCCAGCGCGAATACTGGGAAGCCGCCGGCGTCCACACCTTCGTTGGCGACTATGGCCGCGGCGATCTGACCGGCTTGCCGGACGATTTCGATTACGTCCTCCACATTGCCGCCAACTGCTATCCAGCGAGCCACGAAGAGGGAATGATCGACAATTCCGACGGCGTCGGAAGGTTGATGTATCATTGCCGCAAGGCCAAGGCCTTCCTCTTCACCTCGACCGTCGGTGTCTATGCCCACAAGGACGATCCCGAGGCGCTCTACAGCGAGGAAGATCCCGTCGGCGGCGGCTCGATCGGTCACTACACCGGAACCAAGCTCGCCGGCGAAGGCGTGGCGCGGGCGTTCTCGGTCGTGTTCAACATCCCGACGATCATCTGCCGCATGGCCGTGCAATATGGCCATTTCTCCGACGGCGGCATGGCCGGCATCCTTCTGGCGGAGCTGCTGGCGGGCCGCCCGGTCCAGCTGCGCGAAGGGGTCAGCACCTGTTGCTCGCTCATCAGCAACGATGACGTGGTCCGCTTCATCGAACCGCTGCTGAACGCCGCAGCCGTTCCCCCTCCCACTGTCAACTGGTGTGGCGACATAAACGTCCCGCAGGTGGAGATGATTCAGTACCTGGCCGAGCTCGCCGGGGTGGAGGCGAAGTGGGAGGTCGTCAAATACGGCGGTTATCCTTCGTTCAACATGGACAACACCAAGCGCCTTTCGATCACCGGCCCCTGCCAGGTTCACTGGAAGGACGGCCTGCGCCGCATGTACGAAAACGTCTATGCCGAGGCAGCAGAATAGCAATCATCGCGCCGGTGCCATCACCATGCCAGCGGTTCGGCCGGTCGTCAGCTGGCCAGGCCTTGCATGCGCATGGCCAGCGGGGCGCGAACTTGCAGGCGCCCCGCTTGCATTCGGCGATTGGTCCGCCCCCCGGCCTTTCAGCTATCTTGAGGTCGTTCCGCTCCGACGTAGCCGGACGGCCGCCTCGTTGAGTTTTGCCCGATCATTGCCGATCCGCCGGATAAGGTCATTGGCCTGGGCCGTGCTGAGGCCGTGCTTGCGCGCAAAGTAGCGCAGTTCATAACCCTGGTCAGCGGCAACGCGGTTACGGTCTGCTGCCCCGCGTTTGCTGGTATCGTCCGCCATTTCATTCTCCGCACCATCTGGCGGAATGATCGTTCCCTCTGTTCCGCCTGCCTCGATAACGTCTCCACCTGCAAACAAGTTCCCGTTCTAGGACAAGCCCTTACTATAAAAATCCATCAGTTCGTCGCAGGCCTGCAAGTCTTCGCTGACCGACCGCACTTGCCGCCGCCCACACCCCGCCGTATGCCGCCGGGAGCAGGCCGATCGGCAGGAAGGAAGCGGATGCGGGCCATGCCCGGAACGATGACGGCAGGGAGCGCGCAGGACGAAGCCACCGGTGCGATGGGGACCTTGCGCCGCGCTACGCTGGTGACGCTGCTCCTGCTGGTCGTCACGGGCTGGGGCTCGCTGTTCATCTTTCCGAGCGATCGCTACCCGGGCAATCTCCTGTTCCTCACGCAGCTCTGCGCGCGGCGGCAGGATATCCCGGTCGGCATCGGCCTTGCGGGCCTTTTCGCTCTCTGCGGATTGCTCGGGTCACGCCCCCCGGCGCAGCGCAGGGTCCCTTCGCTGACCGCACCTGTCGCCCTTGCGCTGGTCGCCGCCACGATCGCAGTCACCTGGCAGATCCGCACTCGGCTCCTGTTCGATCATGATTTCACCCGCGACGAGCAGATGGCCACCTTCGATGCCGCGATCTATGGTGCGGGCCGCCTGTTCCAGCCGATCCCGGCATTCTGGCGCCCCTTCTACACGCCGCTCAACGAGCTGTTCCTGCTCCCGGTGAGCGACCATTCGGCCTGGGTGTCGAACTACCTGCCGGTCAATGCCCTGGTCCGGGGTCTCGCTGCCTGGATCATGCCGGGCTCGCTCGTCTCGCCGCTGCTGACCGGCCTGTCCGGTCTGCTGCTGTGGCGCGTGGCGCGGCAGATATGGCCGGCTGACCGGGCCTGCCAGGGCGTGGTCATGGCCTGCTTCGTCGGCTCATCGCAGGTCGTGCTGACCGGGACGGCGACCTTCGCGATGAGCATGCACCTTGCGCTCAACATGGTGTGGCTGGCCTGCTTTCTGCGCGGCACCCGGGCGGGCCATACGGGCGCCCTCGTCACCGGCCTGTTCGCGACCGGTATTCACCAGCCCGTGTTCCACCCACTGTTCGTCCTGCCCTTCCTCGATCTGCTGCGCCGGCAACGGCGCTGGCGCACCCTCGCCTGCTACATCGCGGGTTACGGGGTGATCGGCCTCGTCTGGCTGGCCTGGCCACACTGGGTGGTGGCGCAGATCGCCCCTGCGCCCGGGCCCGGCGCCGTCGCTGCAGCCGGGCAGACCGGGCTGATCGACCGCCTGCTGCTGTTGCTCATGGTTCCGCCCAATCTCGATGCGGTATGGGTCATGGCGGGCAACATGCTGCGCTTCATCACCTGGCAGCATGCCCTGCTCGTGCCGCTGGCGCTGGTCGGAGTGCGCAAGGCTGCCGGTACCGACGATCTCGCCCGGGCCCTCGCCATGGGGATCGTGCTGCTGCTGGTGACGATGACCATCCTGCTCCCGCCGCAGGGCCACGGCTGGGGCTATCGCTACCTTCATGGCCTGATTGGCAGCTGCTGCCTGCTTGCCGGCTATGGCTGGAAGTGGCTCGCCGCGCGGAGGGGCGCGCCGGTCCGGGCGATGCAGGTGGCAACGCTCGTCTCCGTCCTGGTCCTCCTGCCGCTGCACACGGCCATGGTCCGTGGCTTTCTCGTGCCCTTTGCCCAGGCGCGCGCCGCCGTGGCGCGGACCCCGGCCGATGTGGTCGTCTTCGATACTGGGCAGATACCCTTCGATTCCAATTTCGTCGTGAACCGGGCCGACCTGTCGAATCGTCCGCTGGTCATGCTGGGAGATATGCTTACGCCCCAGGGCGCCGCCGCGCTGTGTCCCGGCCGAACGCTGGCCTTCACCAATGCCGCGGAGTTTGCCGATGTCGCCACCTATTACGAGGTCGCGCCGGCATCGGGCATGAGCCTCCACCAGCGCGCGCTGATGCGTGCGGTGCAGCAAGCGGGCTGCCGGGTCGTGCCGTATCATCGGCACCCGTGAAGCGCCGCCCGAGCCCGCAATGTGGCCTGTCCTGAAGGCCGGCTCCATACCTGACTATCGGCAGGGCCTTGCCAGCCGGACAAACCGCGATAAAGCGGCCCCGACGAATCGAGGCGGCCGAGCCGCCCACAGCCATGGGATGAATGACATGCAGTTGAAGGCAGGAACCAAGCTGCACAGCGCCGTCTGTGATACCGATGTGATGGTCATCAAGGGCACCGGCGATGTCAACATCACCTGCGGCGGCGCCCCGATGACGAGCGCGCGCGGCCCGCTTGGTGAGCTTGACGCGGCGTCTGCCGGCGGCACTGCCATGGGCAAGCGCTACACCAACGAGGACCAGTCGATCGAGCTGCTCTGCATCAAGCCGGGTAAGGGCACGCTGGCGATCGACGGCGTTCCGCTCGAGATCAAGGCCGCCAAGCCGCTGCCCTCGTCCGACTGAGTTCCGGATACAGCGAACGGATCGGCGGCTCGATGAACATTTCTCTCGTCCTGCAGATGGCGGCCGATACCCTTCCGGATCGGATCGCTCTCACAAACAATGGCGTCCACTACACCTATGGCCGGCTCTACGCCTCTGCCAATGCTGCCGCGGCCCGTTTTGCCGAGAGCGGGGCGGACTATGTCTCGTACCTGGGCGAGAGTGGTCCGGCGATGGTCGTGGCGTTGTTCGGCGCGGCCATGGCGGGCAAGCCCTTCGCGCCGCTCAATTACCGGCTCACCGGCCCGGAAACCCTGCGCCTGATCGAACGGCTCTCGCCGGTCTACCTCATCGCCGACACCGACAAGGTCGCCGAGATTCCCGCAGGCGCAGCCAAGGTCCTGGTCAGTGTCCCCGATTTCCTCAAGTCCGTGGTCACCGACGAGGCCGAGCCCTTCCCGGCTCCCGAGGATGATGATGAGGCCGTCGCCGTCCAGCTGTTCACCAGCGGCACCACGGGCGAGCCCAAGGCAGCCCTGCTGCGCAACCAGAACATGCTGGGCTATGTGCTGGGGTCCGTCGAATTCTGCTCGGCCGATGAAGACGAAGCTGCACTCACGACGGTCCCGCCCTATCACATCGCCGGCATCAGCGCGATCCTCTCGGGCATTTACGCCATGCGCCGCATGGTCCAGCTGCCCAGCTTCTCGCCCGAGGCCTGGCTGAAGCTGTGCCGCGAACAGTCGGTGACGAGCGCGTTCGTGGTGCCGACCATGCTCAGCCGGATCATCGGTCACATCGATGATACCGGCGCGCCGTGTGATCTGCCAGCGATGCGCGCGCTCGCCTTCGGCGGTGGCAAGATGCCGCTGCCGGTCGTGCAGCGGGCATTGACGCTCTGGCCCAACATCAATTTCGCCAATGCCTATGGGCTGACCGAGACCAGTTCGACTATCGCGATCCTCGGCCCCGAGGATCACCGCGAGGCACACAACAACCCCGATCCGATGATCGCCCGCCGCCTTGATTCCGTCGGCAAGCCCCTGCCTACGGTAGAGATCGAGATCCGCGGGGATGACGGCACCGTGCTTGGTCCCAACCAGCTGGGAGAAGTGTTCGTGCGCGGCCCGCAGGTTTCGGGTGAATACCAGGGCCGTAAGCTGACCGACGAAGAAGGCTGGTTCCCCACGCGGGATTCCGGTTTCATGGACGATGACGGGTTCCTGTTCCTGGCTGGCCGGATCGACGATGTGATCGTGCGCGGGGGCGAAAACATGTCCCCCGGCGAAATCGAACATGTCCTGCGCGAACATGATGCGGTTGATGATGTCGCGGTACTTGGTGTGCCTTCGGTCGAATGGGGCGAAACCCCGGTGGCGGCGGTCGTGCTCAAGCACGGCGCCAGCGCGAGCGAAGCCGAACTCAAGGACCTCGTCCGCCAGAAGCTGCGCTCCTCGCGCGTGCCGGAGCGCATCCTTTTCGTCGACGCATTGCCTTATAATGAGATGGGCAAGCTGTTGCGGCGGAATGTCAGGGACCTGTTCAACGCCTGACCGGCTGCCCCCGCCGCTTGCCGCTTGGGCGCAGGCGGCGCTGGATGAGATCGGCTCACTGGCGTTGTCGCGGCAGCGGCTCGGGTTCGATGCCGTGACCCTGATGGGTGAGCGGGCCAGCCTGATGGGCCTGCCGCAGCCGGGACGCGTTTCCGCCGGCGGGGCCTGCCGCCTGGTCGAATGCGCGCAAGGGACCATCGCCCTCAGCCTGCCCCGCGCTGACGACTGGGACTTGCTGCCTGCCCTGTTCGAAAGTCCCGGGCCGTATTCATGGACCGAGGTTGAACGCCTGGCTGCTGCCCGCGACGCCAGGCAACTGGTGGAACGGGCCCGGGTGCTTGGCCTCGCTGCAGCCCGCGCCGATCTCTTGCCACTCCCGCCAGCGCCGATGCCGCTACCGCAGCCGCGCGGACCGGCGCCTGCCCGGCCGCCCGTGGTACTCGATCTCACCGCGCTGTGGGCCGGCCCTCTCGCCGGCCACCTGCTGGAGCGGGGCGGGGCGCACGTGATCAAGGTGGAGAGTCACGGGCGGACCGACGGGGCCCGGCGCGGCCATGCCGGCTTCTATGCGCTGCTTAACCAGAACAAGCTGTGCATCACCGCCGACCTGGCCACGGCGGAGGGCCGCGAACGCCTGCTGGAATTGATTGCCCGGGCAGATATCGTGCTCGAATCCACCCGGCCGCGCGCCCTGCGCCAGTTCGGCATTGATGCCGCTGCCCTGGTCGCCGCCCGGCCGGGCCTCACCTGGGTCTCGATCACTGCTCATGGCCATGGGTCTCCGGAAGAGGACTGGGCCGGTTTCGGCGATGATGCCGCCGCTGCTGCCGGTCTGTGCGCGGCGGTCCGGGAAGCAATCGGCAAGCTGGCCTTCATCGGCGATGCCCTGGCCGATCCCCTGACCGGAATTGCTGCGGCAAGGGCTGCCTGGAAGGGCTGGCGTTCTGGCGGTGGCGGTCTGATCGGGCTGTCGCTGCACGACAGCGTTGCTCTGGCCATGCAATACGATCGCGAGGCTTTTGCCGATGGATGGAAAACCATGTTCGCGCGCGCTGCGGGCGAAGGCTATCCCGCGCCACGGCTCCGCGAGGCCGAGGGTCCCGTCGCGGCGGTCGGCACCCATGACGATTGGCCGCTGGAGGTCCTGCTGGCATGCTGATCCGGCGCGCTGAAATAGATGGCTATACCCGCGAGCGGCGGCTTGCCGACCTGCGCCTCGTCGATGGACGGATCGCTGCCATCGGCCAGCTGGAGCCTGCTCCCGGTGAAACGGTGATCGACGCCGCAGGTGGGGCGGTGCTGCCTGGCCTGCACGATCATCATCTCCACCTGTTTGCGCTGGCCGCAGCCCGCGCTTCGGTGTTCTGCGGCCCGCCCGAAGTTGTCGACGAGGCAGGCCTCGCCGCCCGGCTTGTCGCTGCGCCCGGCGCGGGCTGGCTGCGTGGCATCGGGTACCATGAAAGCGTCGCCGGCGATATCGACCGCGTCTGGCTTGACCGCTTTGGGCCCGAACGCCCGGTGCGGGTCCAGCATCGCGGCGGGCGGCGGTGGATCCTCAACAGCCGCGCGTTGGAGATCCTGCTGGCGGGCCAGGCGTGCTGGCCTGCCGAACTCGACGCAGCCCGCGGCCACCTCGATGATGGCGATGGCTGGATCCGCACCAGGCTGGCCGGTCAATTCCCCGATCTGGGCGATGTCAGCCGCGAGCTGGCCAGCTACGGCATCACCGGGGTCACCGAAATGACCCCCGCCAACGATGTTGCCGCCCTGGCCTTCATCTC